>NZ_JBZUUL010000049.1:0-287827 GCF_058819085.1 Faecalicatena sp. | reverse complement strand
AGAAAAATAATTATATAAATAGGGGGATTAGAAAACGGAAATGGAATAATTATCCAAAGTTATTACGCTTAGTATTAAGAAATTTGACTGAACCAGCATATCTGTTTATATATTTAAAAACAAAGCATCAGTGGAAAAAGGGAAAATATAAGGGGGAAAATTTTATAGATGTTTTGTAAATTCAAAAAAATAGACACTATTGAGGAGATATTATTAAATGAGTAAATATAATAGGCATGTATACCTTTTTCACATGGTTGCAATTAGTGTAATAATTGTGCTGTGTTGTACTAATATTCAAAAATTAGATTATATAGCAGTTTTAAACGACGAATTTGGTTATTGGGGAAATGCTGCTTCAATTGCTGGATACGACTGGTCTTCATTAATTGCAGAAACTCCATATTACTCTTTAGGATATAGTATCTTTTTAATTCCGATAATGAAAATATTCTCGTCACCTGAGTTTTGG
Source organism: Faecalicatena sp. (assembly GCF_058819085.1). NCBI lineage: Bacteria > Bacillati > Bacillota > Clostridia > Lachnospirales > Lachnospiraceae > Faecalicatena > Faecalicatena sp. The sequence goes on along the minus strand of NZ_JBZUUL010000049.1, from coordinate 287,355 downwards.
TATAAGATAGCAATTGGTTTAAATATATTCTTTTTAGTTATGTCGTATTTCCTTTGTTGTAACATAGGGCAGAGAGTTTTTAGTAAGGTGGATAAAAGAATTATTAATCTAGTTAGTTTACTAACAATTATTTTTCCAAGTAATATCACATATGCTCAAATAGCATGGAGTGAAACTCTTTTGTATTTATTGGTATGGTGTATGACATATTGTATCATAAGATTAGATGAAAAATTTTCTTACAAGTTATTTTTCTTGGAAGTATTCCTTATGATATACGCATATTTCGTACATTCAAGAAGTATCGGTTTGATTTTATCTGGGACCTTATGCTTATTTATGATTTTAATTAAACACAATAAGGGGAAATGGAACATTATTTTACTCCCGCTTTTAATTATTGTAGGATATGTGTGCGTTAAGCAAATATCAAAAATTCAAATTGCAACATTATGGAGTAACTCAAATTTATCGAATATGAATAACCTAAGTATTAATAGGAATACAGTTGCAACATATTTTGGTAATTTAGTGGTGAACTTTAAACTTTTTCTAGAATCATTAGGTGGTAAGTTACTATATTTAATAATAGGTACAGGTTTAACTATTTTTGGGCCAATTATATTCTTTACAAAGATATTGATTGGTAATATAAAAGAAAAAAAAATATGGAATAAGTATCTTATTTCGCAATTCTGGTGTGTTTCTATAATAGTAATAATGTGGATATTAAATAGTTTACAAATGCTAGACTGGTCATCAAGAAAAGACATAATAGTTTACTCACGTTATATGGAATATGTTTTAGGTCCTATTTTGTATTGGGGTATTTTACTTGTAATTACAAATAAAAAAGTTTCACGTTATAGTGGAATTATTTCATTTATTCTTCTAGCAATAGGGATTAGAAGTTTATATTATAGAGTAAATGAAGCAGATAAGTTTTTTAACACAATCTGTAGTCCTATCATAGGAACTTTTTATGATAATTCAGTAGATTGTAAGAGTGCATTTATAAAAATTTTTTTAGTAAGTTTAATTTTTTTCATTATAATTGTATTTGTTCCTACCATCAAAAAAGCATTGGTAAAAGTTTTCTTAATAAGTGGGATTTTTTTTGTTATTTTTATAACTATTGGATATAAGTCTAGTACATATATGAATGCTGCGAGAGAAAGATTTACATCTAGTACATTACCATTAAAGGAAGAAATAGAATACTATAACAAATTAGATATTTATTATGTACATGATGTTGAACACGATTTATATAGTGTAAATCCTAAATATTTGCAATTTATGATTCCTAGTAGATCTATTCATGTTATTGAAAGACAGGAAGTAACTCAGATAGAAGGAAAGTGTATAATTTTAGTTAATCCATTAGATTTAGACAGTATTTCTTATATTGAGAAAAAAATAGCGGAGGACTCTGTGAAAGAGACAAAAATGTTAGATTTATATATTATAGATTGAAATAAAATCAAATTATTAAGAGGAGAAATGTATGAGGTTAGAAAAAATAAAATTTCAACAGCATGGAGATAAACGAGGGCAACTGGTAGCAATTGAGGAATGGAAGGATATTCCATTTGAGATTAAAAGAATATATTATATGTATGATACGGGAAAAGGGGTACGAAGAGGATTTCATGCTCACAAATGTTTGCAACAGATACTAGTATGTGTCCATGGTTCATGTAAAATTCTTTTAGACGATGGAAAGGAAAAGGAAATAGTATTATTAGAGAATCCCTACGAGGGAATACTTATCACGAATAATATATGGAGAGAAATGTATGATTTTTCTGAGGATGCAGTGCTTTTAGTTCTGGCATCTGAATATTATGATGAAAAAGATTATATTAGGGATTATGATAAGTTTTTAGAAATGGTTCAGTAAATATTATATGTGATGAGGGATTAAGTATGAATATTTTATTTTCGACAGTAAAAGATATGCATAGTGAAATAAAAGAAGAGTTATTGTTAGACTTTAAAAGAGTATTAGATAATAATTGGTTTATAGGTGGAGAAGAGGATACTAAATTTGAACAAGCGTTTTCAGATTATCAAAATAGAAAATACTGCATAGGATGTGGTAATGGTCTGGATGCGATAATGCTTAGTTTAAAGGCCTTAGGTATTTCAGAAGGAGACGAGGTTATAATACCTTCTAATACATTTATTGCTACAGCATTAGCGGTTTCGTATACAGGAGCAACCCCCATATTTGTAGAACCCAGAATCGAGACATTTAATATCAATCCTGAATTAATAGTAGAAAAAATCACCCCAAAGACTAAGGCAATTATTGCGGTGCATTTGTATGGTCAACCGGCAGAAATGGATGCGATTTGTAGTATAGCTCAAAAATACAATTTGTTTTTGATAGAAGATTGTGCGCAGGCTCATGGAGCAGAGTACAAAGGGAAAAAGGTAGGAAATTTTGGAGATGCAGCAGCATTTAGCTTCTATCCAGGGAAGAATTTGGGAGCTTTAGGAGATGCAGGGGCTGTTGTAACAGACGATGTAAAACTTGCTGAAACAATAAGGGCTCTAGGTAATTATGGTTCTATTGAAAAGTATAATCATATTTATCAGGGAAATAATTCGAGATTAGATGAAGTGCAAGCTGCATTGTTAACTACCAAACTTAAATATTTAGACAAATGGAATAATGAAAGAAAAAGAATTGCAAAGAGGTATTTAACGGAAATTATTAACCCTAAAATTATCTTACCTAAGATTCTAGATGAGGTTGAATCAGTATGGCATATATTTGCAATAAGATGTTATGATAGAAACCGTTTAGAAAAGTATATGGATAAAAAAAATATTGGTACCAATATGCATTATCCAATACCGTTACATCTTCAAAAGGCTTATAAAAATTTGAGAATACCAGAAGGGGCATATCTAATTGCAGAGGAAATTTCAGCTACGGAATTGAGTATTCCGATGTATTATGGTATGACAGAAGAAGAGATTCAGTATGTAATTGATGCATTGAATGAATTTAAGTAAAGGAATTTAGTATGTATTTAAGGAATTTAAAAGAAAAAGATGCAGAACCAATGATAGAATGGATGCATGATCAAGACGTTATTGAAAATATGGCTGCAGATTTTATGCATATGTCAATCGAAGATTGTTTACAGTTTATTAGAAAATCTAACGAGGATGAGAGTGCAACATTAAACAGGGCGATTTGTACAGATGAAGATGAATATTTAGGAACCGTCAGTCTGAAGAATATTTCGGATACAGATAAAAATGCAGAATATGCAATCATCTTAAAAAAATCCGCTATGGGAAGTGGTGCGGCTAGATTTGCAACAGTAGAAATTTTGCGGATAGCCTTTGAAGTGTTAAAATTGCATAAGGTATATCTTTATGTTAGGAGTGGCAACATTCGAGCGCAAAAGTTCTATAATAAAATTGGATTTAGAAATGAAGGTACTTTTATTGATCATGTTATCAATAAAAACGGTGCATATGAAAGTTTAATTTGGCTTGCAATATTGGAAGATGAATTTGCTAAAATATCTAAAGATGAGAACGGAAGGAAAGAATGAGTAGGTTTAAACTTTTTATAGAAAATTTTCTTGTATATGGATTGGGCGGAATGATTAGTAAAATTGTTCCGTTTATTATGTTACCTATTGTAACAAGATTAATGCCGAATACATTTTACTTTGGTCTAAATGATATATCAACAGTAATAGTCTCATTTGGACAGGCTATTGCTATAATGGGAATGTATGATGCTTTATTTCGTTTATTCTTTGAGAAAGGTGAACAAGAGTATAAAAAGGAAATATGCTCTACAGCATTAACATTTACATTAATTACTTCAGCAATAATCTTTGTATTAATGATATTATTTAGAAAGCCAATGGCAGTATTATTTTTTAGTGACAGAAAATATGCTAATCTGTTATGTCTTTCTGCTATGAGCATATTAATAGGAGCGACAAATTCTATTGTATCGGCCCCCACTCGTATGCAAAACAAGAGAAAAGTTTTTCTAATTACCAATACCCTAAGTCCTGTGATTTCCTATAGTATATCGATTCCTTTATTATTAAAAGGATACTATGTCATAGCCTTACCATTAGCCTCTATTTTAGCAGCATTATCAGTAGAAATTATTTTTACAGTTTTGAACCATACATGGTTCAGCTGTAAAATAAATAAAAAACATCTAAAAAACATGCTTATTATTGCCCTGCCTTTAGTTCCTAATTTTTTGGTTTACTGGATATTTAATTCTTCTGATCGTTTGATGATATCCAAGCTGATAGGTACAGAATGGAATGGTATTTATGCAGTCGGAGCGAAAATAGGACAGATAAGTCAGCTTATATATACTGCATTTGCGGGGGGATGGCAGTTTTTTGCATTCTCAACAATGAATGATGATGATCAGGTTAAAATGACCTCAAATATTTTTGAGTATTTGGGTATAATTACTTTTTCATCAGGCATGATAATGGCATCCATAAGTAAGATAGTATTTAAAATGCTATTTTCTGAGGAATATTTGTCAGGTTACATTGTAATGCCGTATTTGTTTGTAGCGCCATTGTTGCTAATGCTTTATCAAGTAGTTGTAAATCAATTTTTAGTCATAAAAAAAACCTGGCCAAGTGTTATAATTTTAGCTGTAGGAGCTATAACAAATGTGACAATTAACGCATTGCTTATTCCGATAATAGGAATAGAAGGGGCAGCCATAGGTACATTCTTAGGGTATGTAGCAGCAATTGTGGGAGTTATAATTGTTTTAAGTATAATGAAGTTGGTATGTGTATCAGGGAAATTTTATCTTGGTGTAATATTATTTATTGGTTTTGCTTTAGTTTGGAGATTATTATTACTTAATAATTATGTGATTTGTTTGTTCTTGGCAATAGGTATAATTGTCTTTTATTGTTTTATGTATCGAAAAGACCTACGCAAAGTTTTACGGAAGAGATAGACAGTAGGGCAGGTACAGATATAAATATAATAGGAGAAAAAGCATTTTTTATGTCAGTTTCTGCTGCACAAATTCATACAGGAGTACCTCACACAAATGAAAAAGCACCACATTTTTTTTATTTTCATCATCATATCCGCCCTCCTCTGCCTCTTCTACGAAAAAGGCCACACCTATGCCATAGACAGGCAGCTTTCTAAGGACGAGGTCAACTGGACAGAAGCAGAAGGCGGCACCAGCTACATTCTGGATGCTTTCGACGCCGGCCTGACCCGCGGCGACTACAATTTAACCTTCGAATACAGCGATGTTCCTGCCAAGGAGATCACCTTCCAGCTTTTAGACACCAACCGCAATGACGGAAATAACAACCTGGGTGTCATAATCGCGGAAGGTGTCATCGATTCGGATAAGTCTCCTGACCAGTTATCCGTTACGATCCCTTTCCATCTGGAAGAGGACAGCTATGCCCTGCAGGTGCGTTTTTCTGAGCAGCCTGCTCTGCAAAGCTGGAAAGTAGAGCTGGTCCGTGACAATTATACAGACGGGTTTTTCGTGTTCCTTTTGCTTGCAGTATTCATTTATCTGTTCTACTGGAGGTTAAATTGGAAAAGACCTCAGTATACAATTCTTCTGACAGGCGCTGCCATATTGATCACGTTACCGTTTGTTGGAAATCTGTTAATGGACGGACATGACATTTCCTTCCATTTATCCCGAATCAAAGGAATCGCAGAGTCGTTATTCTTAGGCCAGTTCCCGGTTCGTATGAATGTGGATATTAATCAGGGGTATGGGTTTGTAAGTGAGATCCTCTATCCTAATCTGTTTGTCTACATTCCTGGAATCCTGTATTTGCTGGGTGTGTCTTTGATCACATCATATAAGATCTGGATCTTATTGATCAATATTGCAACGGCTCTGACTGGCTACTATAGTTTCAAAGGGCTGTTTAAATCACAGAAATTAGGCGCTGTATGTGCTTTTTTATATCTGGTTAACCCATACAGGCTGAATAATATTTTTCTGCGGGCGTCTATGGGAGAAGTGCTGGCTGAGATTTTCCTCCCGCTGCTCGTCTATGCGCTGGCTGAGATGATATTTGGTGACTCGAAGAGGTGGTGGCTGCTGTCAGTGGCTGCCGTAGGGATTCTTCAAAGTCACATTTTAACATTAGAAATGTGTGTTATGTTCGGACTGTTTTTCTGTGTGATGAACTGGCGGCACTTGTTATCCAGAGACGGCTTGGGCCGGATTTTTAACTGTTTGAAAGCTGCCGTTGTTTCCATTTTACTGAACCTTTGGTTTTTAGTACCGTTTCTGGATCAATTCTCCAAGGGCTATACTCTTGTGGAGGAGATTAATGACGTTGCAGCAAACTGCGCTTTCTTATTCCAGATGTTCTTGAGCCATTTTAAAGTCTCCGGAATGAATGTAGTAAACGGAGTCTATGAGGAGATGGCGATCACGATAGGTGGAGCTGTGCTCGCTGGTAGCATCATATTTCTATACTATGCCTTCGGCAAAAAGAGTTTAGACCCGGTGCTTGAGAAGATCGGGAATACGTGTCTGCTGATGGGGAGTATCAGTTGTTTTATGGCAACAGAATATTTTCCATGGAGCTTTCTACAAAAATATTGCTGGCCTATCTATAAAGTGTTGTCAAAAATGCAGTTCCCATGGAGAATGCTTGGATTTGCAAGTCTGTTCCTCTGTATTGTGACGACGATCGCAGTTTATGCACTCTACCAGGACAAACGGAAGATGGCGGCAGGTGCGATTCTCATTTTCAGTGGTATTTTAATGCTGGAATGCATGGACGGATATATAACAGACGGCTCCCCACTGATCAACAGCAGAAATCAGGATGTGGAACTGATGTCTTACAATGACTATTACCGGCTGGATCTGTATATTGGAGATATCTGGAGACTGAAGGATTATGGGGAACGTGTGATTTCCAAACAGAACGTTCAGATTACTGATTTCGAAAAGCAGGGAGTGGATGTAAAGTTTTATTTCGACAGCACAAAGCAGTGGGATGCAGACCGGGAGGAGATTGTCAAATTGCAGATACCGTTGTATAATTATGAACTGCACAGGGCTTATATCAATGGGGAAGAGGTCAAGACAGAAACCGGGAAATATGGGCTGCTGAATCTGACAGTCCCCAAAGGAGTGTCTGCCGGGCAGGTAAAAGTGGTCTATGTCGGCAGGAAGCTGTACAAAGCAGCAGATCTATTGAGTTTCGTATCGGCTGTGATGATGGCTGTTTATGTGGCAGTAAGAAGGAAAAAACTGCCCAAACCCATGAAGAGAAGGATAGTAGAATGACAAAGGAAAAAATATCTCTTGTAGTACCATGTTACAATGAGGAAGATGTATTACCATATTTTTATCAGGCGTTTTGCAAAGAAGCAGAAGAACTGCCGGACTATGATCTGGAGGCAGTCTTTGTAAATGATGGTTCCGCGGACCATACGCTTGAGCTGATTAAAGAGTACGCCCAAAAGGATGAAAGGATCAAGTTTATCTCTTTTTCGCGGAATTTCGGCAAAGAGGCGGCGATTTATGCCGGATTCGAGCATTCAGACGGTGATTATGTTGCTGTGATGGATGCGGATTTACAGGATCCCCCTGAACTACTCCCACAGATGCTTCATGCCATCAAGGAGGAAGGATATGATTCTGCGGCAACCCGGCGTGTGACGAGGAAGGGAGAACCACCGGTCAGGTCGTTTTTTGCGAGATGTTTTTATAAGCTGATGAACCGGATCTCCTCCACGGAAATTATGGACGGGGCCAGGGATTACCGGCTGATGACCCGGCAGTTTAAAGAAGCGATCATGCAGATGAAGGAGTATAACCGGTTTTCCAAAGGAATTTTCGGCTGGGTCGGCTTTCAGACGAAGTGGATCGAGTTTGAAAATGTGGAGCGTAAAGCAGGGGAGACAAAATGGTCCTTCTGGAAGCTGCTCATGTACAGCATTGAGGGGATCATTGGATTCTCTATTGCACCGCTTGCGATTGCATCTGTGTTGGGAATCATCGTATGTATCGCGGCTTTTATCTTTTTGATCATTATTTTGATCAGGACATTGTGCTTCGGCGATCCGGTTGCGGGGTGGCCGTCTATGACCTGTATCATTTTGATGATGGGCGGAATCCAATTGTTCTGTATGGGAATACTGGGAATGTATCTGTCAAAGACGTATTTGGAGGCGAAGGATCGTCCCATCTATATCTGTAAGGAGACGAACATCAAATAGATGATGTATTTTGAGCAAAACTGCGGTATATGAAAACGGCAGGGAGGAACATGGAAAGATTAAAGACGTTTTTTAAGGAAAATGAAGGATTGGCAGCAATTCTTTTGGCAATCTTAAGTTCGAATATTTTATTTTTCAGTCAAAAGGACTGGCTTATGAATCCAGTTTATATCGCAGGGACCGCCATGGTATTTTATGTGGCGCTGAGATATGCCTGGAAACGGCGGGGATATTTCTTGCATGCGCGTGTCTGGCAGGGCTGCCTTCTGCTGGGAGGACTGTTTTCTGCCATGGTGTCCGCCGGGGCTAAGATCAATGCGGGAAGTATAGAGTTTGGTGTATTTCACGTTGTGGATATTTTTTATTTCTTATTCTATCTGGCAGTGGGCTGTCTTTTATTTTTCTGCCTCTATCTGTTGAGCGAGGACAGTAAGATATCAGCATTTTTTAAGCCGGCAGCTAAGCAGGTGAAAAAGAGGAGTAAGAAGAATTGGATGCTCTACAGTATTGTCCTGCTTCTTGCATGGATTCCGGTTTTTATAACTTATTATCCGGGAATCATGCCGGAGGATGCATCGGTCTCAGTGGCGATTTCGATGGGAGCTCTTCCCTGGGATAATCATTTTCCTGTATTCTATACTTTGATCGTGGGAAAATTGATCTATATCGGCGATTGTCTGCTGCATGATGTGAATCTGGGAATTGCACTTTACTCAGTGATCCAGATGCTGATCATGGCAGGCGGATTAGGATATCTTTTGTACTGGCTGCAGAAAAAAGGAATCAGGAGAGAGATTATTTATCTCGGGCTGGCCTATTTTGCTGCGGCACCGATGTTTGGAAATTATGCAATTGTCATGTGGAAGGATCCCTGGTTTAGCGGACTTTTAATTCTGCTGGGAATCTTTTTATATGAGCATACGGTGGAGGACCGCATGTCCTTTCTGGAGAGGAAGAATCTGCTTTACTATATGGCTCTGATCGTGCTGATGTGCCTGATGAGAAACAATGGGATTTATATTGCTGTATTAATCACATTATGTCTTCTCATTGTTTATCGGAAAGAATTAAAGAAGGTTCTGCTTGTTCTGCTGGGAAGTGTCCTTTTGGTCTGGATCATTACGGGACCTGTATACAAGCATGCATTTTCAGCAGAAAATGTGTTTGTGGAATCCATCGGGATTCCCCTGCAGCAGATGTCAAGGACCGTAGTCATGGGCGGAAAGATGGATAAAGCGGATAAAGAGTTTATGGACAAGCTGCTTCCGCTTGAAAAGTATGAGGAGTATTACAGCCCATATCTGGTTGATTATATCAAATGGGCCCCGGAATTTGATACGCCGTATCTGGATGCGCATAAGGATGAATTTTTTAAGACGTGGTGGTCCATGCTTACGAAAAATTTCGACATTTATGTGGAGCAGTATCTGATGGGAACCTATGGCTACTGGCATATTGGCGGTGATACGAACTATGAGCTGGTGAAGGTAGAGGTTACGGGAAATGACTGGGGAATGCGTCAGAGCAGCCCCATTGAAAAGATATTTGGCTATCCTATGAAGGAGACGCTGAATGCAAAGTATGATTATATCGCCACTGGGCTGCTGATCTGGATCGTTCTTGCCAATGCGGTCTTTTGCTGGATGAAAAGAAGGGGAAATTATGTCATCCCTCTCTTGGGGATGATCGGGAACTGGATGACTCTTATGGTCGCTACGCCGACTGCATTTGGAGTCAGATATATTTTTGTATGTGTGATCGGACTGCCGCTTTTGATAGTCTATCCATGGCTGGTACCTGGCAGGGGAATAAAAACAGATTCCTGACTGCCTGACCATGCTGGGGAGTGACATAGGTATGGCGTATCAGTAGGGCAGAAGATTGACAGAGATAGGAAATACGGAGGAAGAGACATGTGGATTCTGGATGAACTAAAGAAAAGATCGAAAAGCGGTGAGATCGCTTTGATTCACAGAGAAGAGAGGATTACATTCCGGCAGCTGTGGGAAACCTCAGATGCGCTTGCTGCCTGGATGAAGGAAAAGTGTAAAACAAAGGCTCCGGTAGTCGTCTATGGAAATAAGGAGATTGAGATTACGGTGGTCATGCTTGCGGCATTGAAGACGGGGAGGGCCTATGTGCCGCTCGATATTACATTTCCGCCGTCCCGTGTGGAGACGATCATGCAGGATGTGGAAAATGAACTGCTTTTTAACTTTTCTGGCGAGGAGGTGGAGCTTCCTGCGGAGTGTATTGAGATCAAAAAGGATGAATTTCCATCCGTGTTAGAACAAACGGGATATAAAGGAGAAGGGGCGGAACTCCAAACAGGAAGCAAAATATCCGAGGACGAATACATAAAAGCAGATGATAACTGCTATATCCTTTTCACATCCGGCAGCACAGGAAAGCCAAAGGGCGTGCAGATTACCAGAAAGAATATTGAGAATTTCACCTCCTGGTTCGCATCTTCCTGTGAATTGAGCGAAGGAAAACAGGTGGTGCTCAATCAGGTATCCTACTCCTTTGATGTATCAGTCATTCCGCTGTACATCTATCTGCCTATGGGGAAAACCTTATTCAGCATCGATAAGGAGATGCTGGATAATACGAGGCTTTTGTTTGAATATCTGGAGGGCAGCCGGATCGCTGCATGGGTTTCTACACCGGCTTTTCTGGAAATCTGCAGCTTTGCGGACCAGTTTCAGGAGGAGATGCTCCCCGAGCTCGAGACGATCATCCTGGCAGGGGAGGTGCTGACTAAGAAACTGGTGTTGACCTTGCATAACAAGTTCAAACGTGCTAAAGTAATAAACGGATATGGACCGACAGAGGGAACGGTGCTTTTGAGTGCCTGTGAGATCACAGATACCATGCTCCGGGATGAAAAGAGCCTGCCGATCGGAAGAATACTGGATGACGGGGAATATCAGATCCTGGATGAAAAGAGTGAGGCCGTCTTAGACGGCGGCATCGGGGAACTGGTAGTTGTAAGTGACAGTATCAGTAAAGGGTATTTCAAGAATCCAGAGCAGACTAAGAAGGTGTTTTTCCATACAGAGTCAGGGAAGATGGGATATCACACCGGTGACCTTGTTTTCGAGCAGGACGGCCTTTTATACTATGTGGCCAGAAAAGATACCCAGGTGAAGCTGAATGGATTCAGAATCGAATTGAACGATATCAGTTCTAATCTGAATGAGCTGGCTATGGTCAATAACAGCGTAGTGCTTCCTGTGTATAAAGAAGGCAGGGTATCCTATTTGACTGCATTTGTTGTATTGAATGAAAGGCCTGAGGTGTCGGATCTAAAGATTGGAATTGAGTTAAAGAAGGAATTAAAAGAAAAGGTACCTTCCTATATGGTTCCGAGAAAAATTATAATTTTAGATCGTTTTCCTATGAATATTAATGGGAAGATCGATCGAAAGAAATTAGCGGAGGAATATTTGTAATGGTTTTTTCTCAATATGGAAGCATATTCAGTGTGTTTCTATTTACGCTGCTGTTGATTCCGGCGGTGATACTGAATCTGTGTGGTAAGAGGATCAAGTATTACGGAATGCTGCTGAATATCCCAATGCTGATTTTTCTGCTGGGACTTCACAGCCTGCAGATGCTGCAGTTTTTGGTGTTTATCGTCTGTGAGTTGATACTGATATATGGATATTATTTTTTACATAAAAAGGTGAAGGGCAATGCTTTGTATTACTTTGTAATGGCAGCGTCTATGCTTCCGATTTTTGTGATCAAGCTTTGTGTATACACGCCTTATGATATGCTGGGATTTGTGGGAATCTCTTATATCAGCTTTCGGATCTGGCAGCTGATCATAGAGATTCACGACGGACATATTGAAAAATTTGATTTCCTGGGCATTGTTTATTTCGTGACATTTTTCCCGACTTTGAGTTCCGGTCCCATAGACAGGTATCATAGATTTCTTGAGGATCTGGGAAATGTCATTCCGAAGAAGGTGTATTTGGAGGATTATCTGATTTTTGGCTTAACGCGGATCGGAAAGGGAATGCTCTATAAGTTCGGGCTGGCTTTTATTATAAACCAGTATATTATTGCAGAGCTTCCGGCAGAACACACCGTGTTAAGCACGGTGATCTATATGTATGCCTACACGTTGTATTTATTTTTTGATTTTGCAGGATATTCCCATTTCGCCATCGGGACAAGCTATATCCTCGGGATCAAGGTGGGAGAGAACTTCAATAAACCGTTCCTGGCCCATAATATGAAAGAGTTCTGGGAAAGGTGGCATATGTCACTATCACAGTGGTTCGGAGACTATATATATAAACGTTTTGTGCTGAACACTCTTCGTAAAAAGATCTTTAAGAGCAGGAAGACAGCTTCGCGCTGGGGAAATATGGTGACGATGCTGGTAATGGGAATCTGGCACGGACCTTACTTATTCTATATTTTATATGGATTATATGAAGGGGCGGCCCTGGTCGTGACAGACGTTTACTTAAAGAGTAAGGTATACCGCAGGTTCAAACAGATGAAGTGTTATGATCTTGTCAGCCGCATCGTATGCTTTCAGGTGATCGCATTCGGTATGCTTTTGTTTTCAGGGTATATGTTTGCATTTTAACTTCATTAAGGAAGCTGGATAATAAAAAGGAGGATGTTAGAAATGGAGAATTTACAGGAATTGGCATTGGATATTTTAGTCGCAGCATGTGAGACAGACGAGGTGGGAGAAGATCTGGACATGGATCTTTTTGAAGCTGGGTTGATGGATTCACTTGCATCCGTTTCCGTTTTGATCGAACTGGAGGAGCGGACAGGAGTGAGGCTGCAGCCGACAGATGTGGACAAGGATGATATCCGTACCGTGAACAAGTTTGCTGAGTTTTTAAAGGAGAAGATTGGTTAACCGATGAAAAGCAGATTATTAAAGAAGGTCATTGTACTGATTGCTGCGGCTGCAACGGTGATTCTCTTTGCATCGATATTTGAGAAGTATCTGGATAGAAAGATTGATGCGATGTACCGTGTATCGGATTATACAAAGGTGCTGAACCAGCAGTTTGATGACTATACAAAGGATAAGGGACAGCTGATCCTTAAGCGCAGTGCAGACAATGGAAATGTGATCCTGCTCGGTTCCTCGGAGCTGCAGTCATGGGCGGGGCAGAATCCGATCAATATGTTCCCTAATTCCACCTTAGATGAGGATCTCACGATTGTAGGCCAGGCTTATGTACAGAGTCTTCTTCATTCTATGAAGGTGGGAACGAAGGCTTTGGCGGATGAGAAGAAGATTGCCATCGTGGTATCCCTCCAATGGTTTTTTGGAGAAGACATTGATGTGAATGGGTTTGCTGCCAATTTTTCGGAATATCAGTTTTATGAAATGATGAAGAATGAGAGAGTCAGCCATGAAAGTAAGCTCTATGTATGTAACAGGACAGATGAGCTCCTCAGGGATATCCAGGGATACGATGATATCAAGGTATATGCATGGCTGTATACGCGGGATTCCTCGTTAGGCAATGCCGGGCTGACACTCTTAAAGCCTTATTACAGCCTCAGGTATAAGCTGCTGGAGATCAAGGACAAGTGGGATACTTATCAGATCTTAAAGAAGACAGCTTCCGACGCAAAAGCACCAAAGACACTTGAGCTTGACTGGGACAAAGCCATGGAGGACGCCCAGAAGGAAGGGGAGCACTTCTGTACAAATAATGAGTTTTTCGTGGAAGACAGTTACTACACTCAGTATCTTGCGGATGCAATTGAGGGCTTGAAAGGTGCGGAATCTGAGACTAAAATGGAGTCTAAGGAGTTCGAGGATTTCAAGATGTTTCTCCAGATCTGCAGAGAAAATGGCGTGGAGCCATATATCATCATGATGAATACGAATGGCAGATATTACGATTATGTCGGCATTGATCAGGAGAAGCGCAATGCGTTGTACGACAAGGTAGAAAATGCAGCAAAAGAGCAGGGCGCAGAGTATCTCAGGCTGTCTGATAAGGAGTACGAGCCTTATTTTATGTTGGACGTCATGCATCTAGGCTGGAAAGGGTGGTTATATGTGGATCAACAGATTTCTGAACACTTTTCAGAAGTTCAGGAAAAGTAGTATTGGGCAGTATATTTTACTGGTGGCCGTATTGCTTCTGATATTATGGGGCTTTATGGAGGCAGATGGAGCAAATGTTTCATTTGTATACAATAATTTTTAAGGGTGAGCAGCACAAAAAGCTGCAGGATCAGAAAGGAAGGGCTTATGAAAAAGGTCAGAGTGTTACTTGTATTAGCCTGCGTCCTGGCTCTGGGCGTGACTGGCTGTAAAAAGGAAACCAAAGAGGAACCGACAAAGGATACTACAAAAAAGGTGGAAAAACCAGTAGAAAAGGAAGAGGAGCCGGAGGTAAAAGAAGAGATCCCGGCAAACCAGAATCTTCTTACCGGTCTTACTGATCTGTCAGAGGAAGCGATCGGGAAACGCCCGGTGGCAGTTATGGTCAATAACGTAGAAAAAGCAATGCCGCAGTATGGCGTCGCCGAGGCAGATATTATATTCGAGATGCCTGTTGAGGGAGATGTAACACGCTTTATGGCATTATATGCAGACTATACCAAGGTGCCGAAGGTATGTGCGGTCAGAAGCTGCCGTTATTATTATCCGGTATTCTCACAGGGATTTGATGCATTCTATGTAAACTGGGGAATCGATGACAGTGTTGCAGACTATCTGGCAAGCCTGAATCTGGACCAGTATGACGGGATGAGTGATGGAAATGGACTATTTGGCCGTGACCAGGCCCGTCTGGATGCCGGATATGGATTAGAGCATACTGCTTATTTTGACGGTACCAAGTTTGCAGGTGTTGTTCAGGCAAACGGAAAGAGGACAGATCTTGCAGAAGATAAAAAGCGGACAGCATTCCAGTTCAATGGATTGAATGAGCAGCTTAAGCCGGAGGGAAATGACTGTACAAAGGTGGATATCAACTTTGGTGCACAGTCAGCAACTTTCACATACGATGCTGATAAAAAAGTTTATTTAAAGCAGCTGAATGGAAATCCGCAGATCGATGGAAATACACAGGAGCAGCTTGCATTTACGAATGTGTTCATCATGGAGACCTCCATTACGGTAAGAGACGAGATCGGACATAAAGATATGGACTGCATGGGAAGCGATAAAACAACTGCTTACTATGTGTCTAACGGCGCTGTACAGAAGGTACATTGGAAGAAAGATGGGCCGAATGAGAAGGCACCGCTGAAATTCTTCGATGACAATGGAAAAGAGATCAAGGTGAACCGCGGGAAGAGCTATATTGCGGTGAATTATCCTTCACAGGTTACGTTTCAGTAGAGATAAGATGTTTATAAACGAATAGAAGTATTATAGAAAATCAAACAGGAGCAGAAAAAGAGAGGAATCTTTTTCTGCTCCTGCTTATGCTATTGAGTCCAATGACATATTAACGGATCTAATTTCATATTAATGACATTTTTATTTTGAGAAGAAGTGGAAGTAAATCGAAGGTTTCTTATAAACAATATATGAAATTATGCTGTGATGCTTTCTGCAATTTTTTCTACCAGTGCATCGATCTCATCCATCTGTTCTGATTTCAGCGCTGATTTCATCACAAAGTTCTCTGTCAGCAGTGTCATATTCTTCATCTCACGGATCTTCGCCTCGATCTGCTTCGCGGACATCGGCGCCCAGGTGCCATTCCCCATGACAGCGACCGTACGTCCCTGTACATTGAGTGCCTTCATATCATCCAGATAATTGGTCATGACCGGATAGATCCCCCCGTTATAGGTTGGTGAGGCGAGTACCAGATGACTGTATTTAAAGGTGTCGGAAATCAGCTGTGATACATGTGTCCTGGAAATGTCATGCATTGTGATATTCGTTACCCCTGCCTCTGCCAGCTTGACAGCCAGGACATTTGCTGCATTTTCCGTATTGCCGTACATGGAAGCGTAAGCGATCATAACACCCTTGACTTCCGGGGTGTAGGTGCTCCAGGTGTTGTATTTATCCAGTAGATACTCAATATTGCTGCGCCATACAGGGCCGTGCAGCGGGCAGATATACTGAATGTCCAGGGCAGCAGCCTTCTTTAATACATTCTGTACCTGAACGCCATACTTCCCGACGATATTGGTGTAATAACGGCGGGCGTCATCCAGCCAGTCCCTGTCAAAGTCCAGTTCATCGTTGAAAATGGTTCCGCCCACAGCACCGAAGGTTCCGAAGGCGTCTGCCGAGAAGAGGACCTTATCCGTCTCATCATAAGTCAGCATTGCTTCCGGCCAGTGAACCATCGGTGCCATGATAAAGTGCAGTGTATGTTTTCCACAGGAGAATGTATCCCCCTCTTTGATGGTGATGGTCTTACCTGTCAGGTCTAATTCATAGAACTGCCCGATCATAGGAAATGTCTTGGCATTGCCGATGATCTGCATTTCTGGATAGCGCAGTACAAGCTCATTGATCAAAGAGCAGTGATCCGGCTCCATGTGGTTGATAACCAGATAGTCCAGTTTTCTGCCGGATAATACGGCTTCTACATTTTCCAGAAACTGTCTGCCGATAGAAGTGTCAACGGTGTCAAATAATACGGTCTTCTCCTCCATCAGAAGATAGGAGTTATAAGAAACTCCGTTCGGGATGGGAAATAAATTTTCAAATAATGCAAGGCGGCGGTCACTTCCGCCTATCCAGTAAAGATCATCTGTTACTTTTCTGTAATAGTACATATGCGTTCCTCCTTGATGATGTGTTTCGGTATAGTACCCTCCTGATAAATAAGGAAAGCAGATTCGTTAGAAATTATGAGGTATCCGTCCGTATGTGAAAACGGTACTTTTTCTCTTTCGTGAATATTCTATCACAAAAATGAGATTGTGCAAGGCAGGTATCTATTTTCGTACACAAAATTTTAACTATTCTTATAAATCCTTATTAATTCCTTATATTTACCTTTTAAACTAAACATATCGAAACAAACAAGAGATATTAAGAGGAGGATTTTAAAGATGAATGAGATGATGATAGAGACGAAAAGTATCAGTAAACGTTTCGGAGAACAAATGGCACTGGATCAGGTTTCACTAATGGTGCCAAAGGGGTGCGTTTATGGACTTCTGGGGCCCAATGGTGCGGGAAAATCCACGCTGATGAAAATTCTTTCCGGTATGATGCAGCCAAATGCAGGTGAGGTTTATTTTGACGGAAAACCGTGGAGCAGGGCAGACTTAAACAGGACGGGGGTTCTGATCGAGCAGCCGCCTTTGTACGAGAACCTGACGGCAAGGGAGAATTTAAAGGTGCGGGCGCTTCTGCTGGGGCTGCCCCAGAGCAGGATAGGCGAGGTGCTGGAGATTGCAGGATTAAAGAATACCGGAAATAAGAGGGCAGGGCAGTTTTCCTTGGGAATGAAGCAGCGTCTCGGAATCGCGGCGGCACTTTTGAACCATCCTTCGCTGCTGATCTTAGATGAGCCCACCAATGGACTGGACCCATTTGGAATCCAGGAGTTAAGGGAGATGATACTTGAGTTTGCCGGTCAGGGGATCACGGTGATGGTTTCCAGCCATATTCTAAGCGAGGTAGAGCAGGTGGCAGATTATGTGGGAATTATCTCTGAGGGAGTCCTGGGTTATCAAGGCGGCATGAGAGAGGGGAAAGATCTGGAGGAGTTATTCACAGAAGTGGTAAGAAAGAACAGGAGGGAAATGGCATGTTAACAGCATATATCAAAGCAGAGGAATTGAAAAACAGGCATACGGTGGCTGCAAAGTTGTTCTGGATCGTGCCGGGAGTCAGTATTTTACTAGGCATTATTTTTTCAGGACTGGATGCCAGATATTATCAGATGAATCAGTTTAACTGGTGGTATACGCTGTTGTTCCCGATGCTGCTTCTTCTCGTTACTGCATTCACGGTGCAGCGTGAAAGGAAGCTGAAAAACCGTGCGATGCAGGTTCTGCCTGTGGATATGAAAAAGCTCTGGGCAGCAAAAGTATTCTGTTGTTTTAAAACATTGTTTCTAGCGGTTGTGCTGATCTTCTGTGCACAGGAGGGGATCAGCAGGATCTTTGCCGGCGGAGCGGCAAGGGGAATCTCTACGACGGCAGCACTTACGGCGGCTGCATTATGGCTCATTTTAAGTGTCTGGCAGATTCCGCTGTGGCTTTTTATGAATCAGAAGTTCGGTTTTACTTTCAGCATCCTGTTTGGATTGATCTGCAATATAGTGGTAGGAGTACTAGGTTCGACATATATCTGGTGGGTAATAAATCCATTTTCTTATATCAGCCGTCTGATGTGCCCTGTTTTGAAAATTCTGCCAAATGGGCTTCCGGCAGAGCCGGGAAACGTAACTTTTTATCCGCAGCTGCTGGATCAGGGGATAATTCCGATAGGAGTTGGAATATCCGTCATCCTATTTATTGTCTGCTTTGCTGTCACTGCACTCTGGTACGAAAGAAGGGGGAAAAAGGGATGGGAAAAGTAGAAAAAGGACTGGGAAAAGACAGAGGGCATGCCACATTTTTCGGTATGCTCTATGCTGAGGGGATTAAGATGCGCAGAACATGGACACTGTGGCTGCATATCCTGATGCCGGTGATCGGGATTACAGTGTTCCTCTTATACTACTATGTTTCCATCTGGAGTGACTGGGGGAAGATATCGGCCTATGTGGAGGTTGTTTCTATCGTATGTCCTACTTTGGTCGGGTTTGTCACAGCTTTAGCGGCAGAGCAGGAAAAACAGGCAGGGCATTACCAGAATATCCTCGGAATCGGGAAATTCCGGGGAAAGAATCTGGCTGTGAAGCTCTGTTCACTGCTGATCTGGAATCTGCTGGCTGTGAGTCTGACAATCGGTGGGTTTGGAGCGGGATTTTATCTTTTCGTGTCCAGGATTTCCGTCTCTGCCAAGTTCTATTTTGAGGTCATACTGTTGATCTGGATCTGTCAGATATTTGCCTATGAGTTCCATCTGTTCCTGGGGCTGCGCTTCTCCAAGGGGATTACGATCGGTGCCGGGATCGTGGAGAGTGTTGTCAGCGCTCTGATGCTGACCGGGCTGGGGGAGAGGATCTGGCAGTGGATTCCCTGTGCCTGGGCCGGAAGGCTCAGCGGATACTGCGTGAAGGCCGCCGCAGATACAGGGATCAATGTGGAATATATGATGGAACAGATGAGATATGGCGGTGTGGCTTTGGCAGTGATCACATTGGCGGGGACAGTGTTACTGTTTGTGTGGTTTGCACGATATGAGGGAAGGCGGATGGAAGATTAGCAGGGGGGTTTTATAAGTGGAGGATTCATGGTACAATGACAAAGTATGAGGGGATGAAGAAACAGCGAAAAGAATTTTGGATATCCGCTTTGACTATGTATGGAGGTGACAGTTATGGGGAGGATACTCGCAGTAGACGACGAACCGGCAATCCTTACCCTGATCCGCCGCGCCCTGGAAAAGGAAGGACACGATGTAACGGTATGTCAGTCAGCGGATGAGGTAAATATAGAATATTTAACGCAATATGACCTGATCCTTCTGGATATCATGATGCCTGGGACGGACGGCGTGACCTTCTGCCAGCAGATCCGCGGCCAGGTTGACTGCCCGATCTTATTCCTGACCGCGAAGACAGAGGAGAGCAGTATCATGTACGGCTTAGGCTCCGGCGGGGACGACTACATCACAAAGCCTTTCGGGATCGGGGAGCTTCGCGCGAGGGTACAGGCGCACCTGCGCAGGGAAAACCGGGAGAAGAAGCATTCGGTTCTGATATCCGGTGTGCGCTTTGATCTGTCCGGGAAAATCGCCGGGGCAGGAGAGAATAAAATCCCTCTGACCAAGAGTGAGTATGAGATCAGTGAATTTTTAGCAATGAATCATGGACAGGTCTTTTCTAAGGAGCAGATTTTTGAACGTGTCTTTGGATTTGACAGGGAAAGCGATGTATCTGCGATCACAGAGCATGTGAAGAACATTCGTGCAAAGTTCGCAAAGCAGGGGGTGAATCCAATAGAGACGGTATGGGGGATCGGGTATAAATGGAAATAAGACGAAAGATGTCAGTACAGTCTGTATTTGGAAGGTTTTTGATCTGGTTCTGTACTCTGTTGGCCGGGCTGGCATGTTTATTTTTAGTCATGTATTTGGTATTAGACAGTACGGTGGGGATCCTTCCGCCAAATTACTGGGAAATCATGCTGGAAGAGAACCGGACAGAGATTGAAAAGGCAGAAAAGGTAACGAAAGATTTGATTCCGGAGCCCTGTTTTTTTGGAGTATATCAGCCGGACGGAACCTTTCTCTACGGCAGCCTGCCAGAAGAAAACAGAGAGAGCGTCTGGCAGGAATATATACAAGGAACTCAAATAAGCAGACAGGCAAAGGGGTATCTTAAGTTTTATCAGCGCAGCAAAGAAGTCTGTATTGCGGTCTATAAGGTCAGATCCGAATTCGGCGATCCGGTACTGCGTAAGCGTCTGCCTGGAGCTCCGGAAAAGGGCATCCTGCTTTACCTTGTTCTGTTCCTGATAGGATCAATTCTATTAGTCCGCAGATTTGGACGGGTGATGCAGAAAGAGCTGGAGAAATTAAAAAGGGTGACCGAAAAGGTTAGACTTCAGGATTTACAATTTGAAAAACCCGATTCCCGGATACGTGAGGTGGATGAGGTGATGGAATCTCTTGTTCAGATGAAAGCGGCGCTGGAAGATTCATTGAAAAAGCAATGGACCATGGAAGAGAACAGGCGGCAGCAGGTCAGGGCTTTAGTCCATGATATCAAGACTCCAGTGACCGTGATCCGCGGCAACGCCCAGCTTTTGGGGGAAGCAGAGTCTTTGGAGGAGAGCCGGGAGTATCAGGAGTATATTCTTGAGGAGACCGACCATATTGAGCAGTATATCCAGGTTCTGCAGGAAATGCTGAAAACTGAAGGGGTTATGCAGATAAAAAGAGAAAAGGTAGATATAAAAAGCCTGTGCAGCGAATTCAGTATTCGTGCAAAGTCCATGACATCTGCAAAAAAGCAGCATTTGGATATTGTAATTTCCCTGCATTCAGATTATATTATGAGTGACAGACAGCTTTTGCAGCGTGTCTGGGAAAATCTTCTGCACAATGCAGTGGAATATACCCCTCAGGGCGGAAAGATCGGCATTCATATCACAGAAGACGAGAGCAGGCTGTATTTTCAGATAGAAGACAGCGGTCCCGGATTTACCGAGGAAGATCTAATGCATGGGACAGAGCAATTCTATCAGGGGGATAAAAGCAGGAGTTCCAGGAAACATTACGGTATGGGGCTGTTTATCGTGCAGTCGTTTGTCAGTCAGCAGGGCGGCAGGCTCATCTTAAGCAATTTAGAGGGGCAAAAAGGCGCCTGCGTATGTTTAGAAATTAAGAAGATTCAGTGAAACTGTTCATGATCCTGAACAGTTAAGATTCAGGAAAGGGAGGAATAAACATGTTATTTGTATGCTATCCAAAATGAACCACCTGCCAAAAGGCCAGGAAATGGCTCGAAGCACAGGGGATTTCTTATGAGGAGAGAGACATCAAGACTCAGAATCCCAGCAAAGAAGAACTAACGGAATGGTATCAGAAGAGTGGACTGCCATTGAAACGATTCTTCAATACAAGCGGAAATCTTTATAAAGAACTGAAGTTAAAAGATCGCCTTCCAGAAATGAGCGAGGAGGAGCAGTTAGAGCTTCTCTCTACGGACGGAATGCTGGTTAAGCGTCCGCTGGTGGTGACAGAGGATGTGGTACTTACCGGATTTAAGGAAAAAGAATGGGTTGAAAAATTTCAGTAGCAGGAATCTTTAGTAAAAAAGCTGTAAAAGAAAATGCCAAACAGACAGAATGCATTTTCTTCTACAGCTTTTTATGATATCTCTCTCGTGATTCATGAAGGCCTATAGGGTCATTTGGGGAATCAACCGATCTATCTTTTGGAAATCTCCACATCCCCTGTATCAGATTCTATATGGATCAGGCGTTTCCCATCCCCATTGGTCTGATAGTATTCCTCCTCATCATCCCGGTCTCGGAAGTGTCCTTTTGGTGCGCCGTCAGGAAGCTGGATATCACCGTATTCCACGGAAATATCAAAGGTATAGTCATCTAATTTCCCCGGCAGTGTAAGATCCACGTCACCATACTCCACATCGCAGTCCAGCGACTTTAGTTCTACGGCATCGATCGTAAGTGAACTGGTATCCAGTTTTGCTGTGATAAAATCGCCTTTATACTGATTCAGCTCATTGTTTCCATACTCATTTTTTAAAGTAAGATCGGAAATCTTTGTATCTTCGGTTGTAAAATCTCCGCTGTCCAGATGGAGGTCCAGAGAACCAAAACGGGTATGATCAAGTGTAAGTCCGCCATAGTCGACAGCAATCGTGGATTCCGTAAAATTAACATCGGAGATCGAGACATCCCCGGTATCGTTATACAGATGCATATACTCGATGACCTTCCCTTTCGGTACATATAGATGTACATAGGTGTCGGACAGGTCGTCAAAGTATAAAATTCCGATGGAAAGAAAATGAACGCCAAGGTTCTGGTGCTGGAATGTGAAAACGTCATCATCCACAGTGTACTTGGGTTTTCCGTAGGATTTATCCAGGCGGTATTCCAGATAATAATTGTTATCATCAGAGGGAAGGATCTGGATATCGGCGTAGGAGTCGACTGTGATCTTCGCCTCTGAGAAGGAGTCCAGCTTTGTCTTTTTTAACTGACAGGGTTCTGAATTAGAAGGGGTAGATGAGATCCCTTCGCTTGTGATCTGGATACCGGGTCTGCCTCCTATGATAAAGCCGATTCCTCCAATGACTGCGCCAGCAGCCATGAGGCAGGACGATACGATCAGGATCTTTTTAGTGATTGTTTTCATTTCGCTTCCCCCTTTTTGAAATATGTGCAAGTGATTCAGCCACTTTTTTGAAAAAACGACGGCAGCCCAGTACGGATCCGTAAACGATCAGGATGCCGGCGCCAAGTGCAAATAATCCGATGCCAATAGTGGCAAGTCCGTCTGAAAATGCAGAGAAAAGAAGGATCCCGCCGCCGAAGATGCCGACGACACCGCTGGCAACCACTGCAACTGCCGTGAGGACCAGGCAGAGAAGAAGTGAAAGGATCACCACTCCAAAACTGAGGATGACGGCTAAGATGGCAACAGCCATCGGAAGTGCGATGGGAGCGGCACATACACCGAGGATCCCGATCCATATGGCGGACAGCCCGCTCTTGACAGTCTTTGGAGGTTTCTGGGCATTCTTAACGGCTAATTCGATGATCAGTTCATTGGCCGCATCCTGCGGATTCCCTAAGTCCTGAATCGCCTGCTGTTCGTTTTCCGGTCCGGCCTCGTCAAAATATTCTTCAAAGTAATCAATCGCTTTGTCATAATCTTCTTTTGGAAGACGGCGCAGCTGATATGCGAGCGTCTTCATATACTCTGTTCTGGTCATTGTGTTGCCCCTCCTTTAACAATCTCGTCAATTGTTGATTTGTAAACTTCCCATTCTTTTAATAATTCCTGCTGATGTGTCCTTCCGGTATCTGTAATCTTGTAATACTTCCGGTTACGGCCCTGGTACTGCTGGTCGTAAGTCTCGACATACTGGTTATCCTGCAGCCTCTTTAAAATGGGATACAGTGTAGAGTCCTTCGTATTGGCTGCCCTCTTGATGATCTGGCTGATCTGGTAGCCATAGGCATCTCCGTCTGCGATTACCGATAAAACAAGAAAGTCAAACATCGGAGCATTTAGTGTAAACGCCATACGCTCAGTCCTTTCTATATGTTTTTATCTAATATATATATCTGATAAACATATTATATGCAATATAATATATATTGTCAACATATATAATCTAAAGAAAATCAAAAGATTCTATTTAGAACTTGTTAGACAGCCAGGAATCAGAGTATAATATGTCGTAAAAGAAGACTGTGAATAAGAATAATTGTACGGGAATTGTCAAGGGGACTGACCCCCTTGACAATTCCCGCTGAAAAGAGGCACTTATGTATAAAATTTTAATAGTTGAAGATGATTTGACAATTGCAAAAACAATACAGTCCCATCTGCTCAAGTGGGATTATGAGGTCAGTTGCATTACTGATTTTAAGAATGTGCAGGAGGAGTTTATCGCTTTCGAGCCTCATCTGGTTCTGATGGATATCCTGCTTCCTTTTTATAATGGTTTTCACTGGTGTACACAGATCAGGGCGATCTCGAAAGTACCGATTATTTTCCTGTCCTCGGCCAGTGATAATATGAATATTGTGATGGCTATGAACATGGGCGGCGATGACTTTGTTGAGAAGCCCTTTGATTTAAATGTACTGACAGCCAAGATCCAGGCACTTCTGCGCAGGACGTATTCTTTCCAGGGACAGCTCAATGTACTGGAATATCACGGGGTGATCCTGAATCTGAATGACGCCAGCGTAATGTTCCAGGAGCAAAAGCTGGATCTGACGAAGAATGATTTTAAGATTCTTCAGATCCTGATGGAGAATGCGGGAAAGATCGTAAAGCGGGAACGGATCATGGAGAGGCTGTGGGAGAGCGATGAGTTCATCGATGACAACACGCTGACAGTGAATGTTACCAGATTGCGCAAGAAGCTGGAAGGAATCGGTGTGAAGGACTTTATCGTGACGAAGAAAGGAATCGGGTATTTCATAGAATGAGAAGGACAGTATATACTTATTTGAAGTTAAGAGCTGGGCAGATCCTGCTATACCTGGCCGTGCTGGGAATCTTCTGGGGGGTCTTATATCTCTATAATATAAGAAGGGATGCACTTATTTATGCTGTGATTCTGTCTGCCGCATTATTTGCAGGGGCAGGGGGACTGGGGCTTCTTAGATACTGTCGCCATCAAAAGCAGGCAGAAGAGGCTCTTTTACTGCTTCCCGATGAATTGAGGGACATGCCTGATCCTTTGGACCGCACAGAAATGATATATCAGGAAAGGCTGACACAGATGTTTCATGACTACGAGGAAATGAATACGAATGCCAGGATCACCCACCAGGAAATGATCGATTACTACAGCCTTTGGGCACATCAGATCAAGACTCCCATCGCGGCAATGCACCTTCTTCTCCAATCCTATGAGGAGGGCGGGATGGAAGAGGGGCAGGGGGAGTTTGTATATCCGATGAAGATGGAACTTTTCAAGACAGAACAGTATGTGGAAATGGTTCTGTCCTATCTGCGGCTGTCGGAGATGTCCTCAGACTTATCGCTTAAGTGGTATGAGACGGATCAGATCGTCCGCCAGGCTGTGAGAAAATATGCCCAGCTTTTCATTTTGAAAAAAATACGTCTGAACTACCGGAAATGTGAAGGAAAAATTCTGACGGATGAGAAATGGCTTTTGCTCGTCTTGGAACAGCTGCTATCTAATGCACTGAAGTACACGTTAGAGGGCTGTATTTCCATATACATGGAGCCGGGGGAAGAGGATGTTCTTGTGATTGAAGATACCGGGATCGGGATTCAGGCAGAAGACCTTCCGCGGATCTTTGAGAAGGGATTTACCGGCTACAATGGCAGGAAGGATAAAAAGTCCACCGGAATCGGGCTTTATTTGTGTAAAACAATTTGTACCAAATTAAACCATGGTTTGGAGATCGAGTCAGAAGTGGGAAAAGGGACAAAGGCAAAATTATACCTGTCACGAAAAAAGTTTACAGTAGAATAAATAATAGCAGAACAACAGAAGAAAGATTAGAAATGGATGCTGCCTCAGTGTGATAAGTTCCAATGAAGAAAAAACCGTGATCTGTGATTCACATCCTATGGATTGTGATCAACAGATTACGGTTTTACATTTCTTGTCATATTATCCTATCTACGCTTTTGGCTGCTGCTATCAAGCGTTCTGATCCTTCGCTTTCGGCGCTTCTATCTTACATCAATGCTTCGTAAAGCTTATCTGTAGGCCTTGGGATCACAACGCTGTTTACCATCAGCTCGCTGACGGATTCTGCGGCCTTTACGGCAGCGGTTACTGCGCTGACATCTCCGCACATCGTAACGAATCCTTTGCCTCCCACTGCAAATCCTGTACGGATTTCCATCAGGTGTACATCAGCAGCCTTTGCGGCTGTATCTGCAGCAACGATAGCAGAAGAGACAGAATAGAATTCAAGCACGCCAACGGCTCCGCTTGTCGGTACCTGTGTCGTGCTGCTGATCGCAGGCATGAGCTGATCGCTGATATTAGCGATCAAAAGCTTGTCAACCAGGAAAGGTCCTGCGATCTCTTCTCCAACACTCATTGCAGCGTTGACACTGCTTGTATCTCCGCCGATGATGATCATATATTTACCAGGGCATAAGGTAGAAGCTCTTAATAACTCTACCTCGGCCGCCTTAAGTACGTGGTCACATGTTTCAATTCCTTTTGCAATACTGGATAATTCTAACATTCCAACTGAATTTCCCATTTTTGATTCCTCCATTAGTTTACATTAATTCTGATGCCGCCAGGTGCTGCCTCGGTTACTGTTCCGTCAACGCTTGCATGGATATTGGCAGATAATCCAGCTTCGTCAGCCTTACCGATCAGATCACCTTTATGTACTGTGTCACCGGCTTTTACAACAGGTGCGGCTGGTTTGCCGATATGCTGTGACAGCGGGATGAATACCTCCTTAGGAAGCAGATCCGTACAGCTGTGTGCATGGCGCCCGTTGTACTGAGCAAGTCCTAATCTGGAGATCAGACGGTCAGTCGGGATACGGTTTAAGTCGATGGTAGGTCTTGCGGTCGGGTTCGGAGTCTTATCGATCATGATCCCTCTCTCACGCAGCTTCACCTTCATATAGTCATTCACTTTTCTTGGAGAAAGACCCATCGGACAGGAGAACATCTCACAGACACCGCAGCTTGAGCAGTTCACGGCATCGCCGAAGCTCTTTGCAAACTCTTCATTAGAATCGATGATCTCTTCCCTCCACACATTACGCATGACAAGATGCGGCTTGATGCTGTGTCCTGTCTGGAAACGCGGGCACAGATCCGTACACATACGGCACTGGATACAGGCGCTTCGTGCCTGGTGCTTGATCCGTTCGATGGAAACCTTGGTCTTATTGATCAGGTAATGATCCTTCGCAAGTACGATGATGTTCCCTGTTGTCTTAGTAACGACCTGTTTGTCGATCATAGCATCGTCAGAGAAAACTTTTCCCATCATCGGTCCGCCTAAGATCACTGCATAATCAGAGATATTCGGCTGTGCAGCCTCCACACAGGTACGGATGGAGGTACCGATCGGAACCTTGAGCATGACGGGCTCTTTTACTTCGCCTACAACGGAAAGATACTTGTCCGTTACCTTAGCCCCCTCTGTGACAGCACGGTAAATGCCAAGAACAGTTCCCACATTATCGACAACGGCGCCGACCTCGATCGGGATTCCGCGCTCGGGAACGGTCTTTCCGGTGATCTGCTGTACGATGATCTGCTCGTCACCGGCCGGATAGTAAGTCCTCATCTCGAAGATCTCGATATCCGCATGGTTTTTCTCGATAGCCTCCCGCAGTGCGGCGATCTCTGGTTTATATTTTGCTTTCAGTGCGATGTAGCGCTTCTTCGCCTCGAGGTGGTCTGCAATATAGGTAATGCCTTTGATCAGCTCATCAGCAAATGTTCTGCAAAGATACTTATCTGTCTCAATCAATGGTTCACACTCGGCAGCATTGACGATAAAATATTCTGCCTTCGTGTTCAACTTCACATGTGTAGGAAATCCTGCCCCACCGGCCCCTACGATACCGGCGTCTTTTACTGTTTCAATTAAACTCATAGCTTTCTTCTCCATTCATTGATTCTCGCTATTCTTTAAAATACGTTAATATAATAACACATTTTGGTGGAAAGAAACAGAGAAATTTGTATAATAGAGTCTGAAAAGCAAAAAATCGTTACAGAAAGAAACCAGGACCGGGAAGAAGCATTTCGTCACCTGGGACCAGGAAATAAGAAGTTTGCTCAATCTTACAAAAACGTAAGGATTCCATATGATTTTGAAAGCTTAAGTTATGGATTGTGACGCAGCCTCCACGTTATAATAATCATGCAGAGGAAAAGAGAATGCAAAAATAAATATAGAAGGAAAGGCAGGAAATCAATATGTCATTATTAGACGTTAAAAATGTAAAGAAAATTTATACAACCAGATTCGGAGGAAGCCAGGTGCAGGCGCTTTCTGACGTGACATTCTCGGTTGAGCCGAGGGAATATGTTGCCATCATGGGGGAGTCCGGTTCCGGAAAAACAACACTTCTGAACATCCTAGCATCCTTAGATAAACCGACCAGCGGAAAGGTTTATTTAAAAGGACGTGACTTAAGTACCATAAAGGACCGCGAGATGGCGGCATTCAGAAGGCAGAACTTAGGCTTCGTCTTTCAGGATTTCAATCTGTTGGACACCTTCTCACTGGAGGATAATATCTACCTTCCGCTTGTACTGGCGGGAAAGAAATATGAGCAGATGCATGAAAAACTAATGCCCATCGCAGAGAAGCTGGGCATCACAGATCTGTTAAAAAAGTTCCCCTATGAAGTATCCGGCGGACAGAAGCAGAGAGCGGCAGTTGCTCGTGCCCTGATCACCAGGCCCCAGCTCATCCTTGCAGATGAGCCTACGGGAGCATTGGATTCTAAGGCGTCAGACGATCTGCTGGCACTTTTTTCACAGATCAACCGGGAGGGACAGACGATCCTGATGGTGACGCATAGTGTGAAGGCAGCCAGCCATGCCAACCGTGTGCTTTTCATCAAAGACGGGGAAGTGTTCCATCAGATTTACAGAGGAAATCTCACAAATGAAGAAATGTATCAGAGGATCGCAGAATCTCTGACAGTCCTGTCCACAGGAGGTGACCGGTAATGTTTTATCCCAAGCTTGCTTTCACAAATATTAAAAAGAACGGAAAGACATATATCCCATACATGATTACCTGTATCCTGATCGTCATGATGTTCTATGTGATGAACGCCATCGGAAGGAATACAGGGCTGGATCAGATGCCGGGTGCCGCTTCGCTTAAGATAATCCTGTCCTGGGCTGACGTGATCACAGGGATATTTTCTGCAATCTTTCTCTTCTATACAAACAGTTTTCTTGTAAAGCAGAGGAAAAAGGAACTCGGTCTGTACCAGGTGCTGGGGATGGATAAAGGCAACCTGGCAAAGATGATGATCTGGGAGACGATCCTCACGGCAGCAGTCAGCCTTATTTCCGGCCTGCTTTTGGGAATGCTCTTCGGAAGGCTGATGTTTCTGGTTCTTTTGAAAATGCTTCACTTTGAGGTGCCGCTTCAGTTTGCGGTAGAGCCGCAAGCCATGGTGGTTACGGTCAATCTGTTCCTTGCTGTCTTTGTTGTAACTTTGCTTTTTAACCTTCTGCAGGTACAGACGGCGAATCCGGCAGAGCTTCTGCATGGAGGAAATCAAGGGGAAAAGGAACCAAAAACGAAGTGGATTCTTGCACTTTTAGGCGTGGCAACACTGGGTGCCGGATATTATATCGCTCAGACTACGCAGTCTCCGCTTGCGGCGATCAGTAAATTTTTTATTGCAGTTGTGCTGGTCATCGTGGGAACATACTGCCTCTTTACGGCAGGCAGCATTGCAATTTTAAAGCTGTTGAAAAAAAATAAGAATTTCTATTACCAGAGCAGGCATTTTATATCCGTATCCGGCATGATCTACCGGATGAAACAAAATGCCGTGGGACTTGCGAACATCTGTATCATGAGTACGGTAGTCCTTGTTTTGATCTCCGTAACGGTATCCTTGTATGCAGGTATGGAAGATATTCTGGAAACACGTTTTCCAACGGATTTCAGTGTATTTGCCCGTGATGCATCCCAGGAAAATATTGATAAGATCAGTCAGATCATAGAAGAAGAAACCAAGGAAGCGGGAGTACAGGTTGAAAACCGCAGCAACTTCAGATACGGCTCTTTTACTGCCATCTATAATAAAAAAGACAATCAGCTTCTGCTGGAAAATAACAAAGATACTTCTTATGAAACAGAAGATTTTCGAACATTAGAATTCATTCCATTGTCGGATTATAACCGGATGGAACAGAAGGAAGAGGTGCTAAAGGCAGATCAGGTCATTTTGTGTGCGCCGGATGATAAGTGGGATTCTGACACCATTCAGGTAGAAGAGGAACGTTTTCAGGTCAAGAAGGTGCTTCGGAACGAGTTCAGGCCCAATGCTGAGACGTCGAATGTAGTGAAAAGTTTTGTGATGATCGTGCCCGATGTAGAAAAGATCGTAGAGTTAAAGGAAACATATGGTTTTGATGAAACTGACCGGCTGACTTATGTGGATGATTTTGACCTAAAGGGGAAGGAAGCATCCAAGGAAGAAGCAATGAAAGCAATGAACGAACGGATTTCTAAGGAAGCTGTCAGTACAAGCTCAGAATATGAGTCAGCATTCCGGGCAGATTTTTACGCATTATATGGAGGCTTTTTGTTCTTGGGTGTGTTTGTCGGGGCATTGTTCCTGATGGCTGCGGTATTGATCATCTATTACAAACAGATTTCAGAGGGATACGATGACAGGAACCGTTACCAGATCATGCAGAAGGTCGGAATGAGCAAGAAGGAAGTAAAAAGGTCGATCAAGAGTCAGGTGCTTATGGTATTCTTCCTGCCGCTTATCGTGGCGATCGTGCATGTGGCATTTGCCTTCAAAACGGTGACGAAACTCTTGGCAGTCATGAATCTGACGAATGTAAACCTGTTCTTTGGGTGCACAGTGGGGACGGTACTGGTGTTTGCAGTATTCTATGCAGGCGTATTTGCATTTACATCCAGAGAATACTATCGGATCGTACAATAGGAAAGATGACTGCAAAAGATACTGGCAGATAAGAGAGCGGTTATAAAAAATGTATTAAAAAAGAGAGTAAACTGTCGTAATGTGCTATAATAAAAAAGATTGGTAATGAATCAATTTTGAGAGATACCGCGTTTTTGAATTAGGACGGTAAAATAAAAAATAGAGCAGGCATCAGGGAATGCGGGAAAGGACGGGGCATATGACAGAATACAGAGATGCTGTGGAGGGTGTGATCCGCGAGGTCGGGAAGGCAGTGGTTGGAAAAGCCGATGTGATCAATAAGATGATGATGGCAATCCTGGCGAAGGGCCATGTTTTAGTGGAGGATATCCCGGGAACAGGGAAGACAACGATGGCACTGGCTTTTTCCAGGGCCATGGGGCTGGAGGAGAAACGGGTGCAGTTTACGCCGGATGTACTTCCGGCAGACCTGACAGGATTCACGGTGTATCAGAAAGCTTCGGAATCATTTGTTTACCAGCCCGGAGCTGTGATGTGTAATCTTCTGCTTGCGGATGAGATCAACAGGACGTCTCCCAAGACACAATCCGCTCTTTTGGAGGCCATGGAGGAGCGGCAGGTAACCGTGGACGGAGTGACGCGTCCCACGGGGAATCCCTTTGTCGTAATCGCGACAGAGAATCCCACCGGGTCGGCAGGGACACAGCTTCTGCCGGAGGCACAGCTGGATCGGTTTATGATCTGCGTGAATATGGGATATCCGACGGTGAAGGAGGAAGTTGAGATTTTAAAACGGAACCAGTCGGGACGTACAACGGATGCCGTTAAGCGGGTAATGACGGCACAGTGGCTTCTGAAGGCTCAGGAAGAGGTGGAGGATATATTTGTGCATGATGTGGTCTATACCTATATCGCGCAGCTGGCAAAGAAGACGAGGGAGACGGAATGGATCACCATGGGATTAAGTCCGCGTGGTGCCGTGGCGATGACAGCTATGGCGAGGGCAGGAGCATACTTAAAGGGCCGTAATTATGTGGTGCCGGAGGATGTGAAGGAGGTCTTCGCATGTACAGCGATGCACAGGATACAGCTTAGTACCAAGGCAAAGGTGGGGCATATTCAAAAGGAGGATGTCCTGGAGAAGGTACTTGAGGAGGTACGCAGGCCTTCTGTCACAAAGCGTTGAGGATAGGAGCAGAAGATGAAGAAAAGGGTTGGCATATATTTGGCAGCAGTGCTGGTCATCGTATACCTGTTTCTGATGTATGATGAGGCAGCGCTGACAGTGATCCTTGTGCTGGGATGCATTTATCCGGTATTTTCCTTTCTGTATCTGCATTTTATGAGAGGCAGGATTACGGCAGGCCTCTATAAAGTACCTTCAATGGGGGAAAAACATAGTAAGATCAGAATCAGGATCTGGGTGAAAAATACATCAAGGATCTGGAGCGCCAAATACCGGATGGAGATTCGGGCAGGCAGCAGTCTTTTTACGGAGCGGACCGGAGGAAGGCCAAGAGGCGCAAAAAAAATGGGGGTATACAAGCTGCTGTCAGGAATGGTGGAAAGCCGGGGAACAAAAGTGCAGGAATATATTCTGAACGTCGATTACTGCGGCAGAATGTCAGTCTGCCTGGAGTGCCTCTGGATCTATGATCTTCTCGGGATATTTGGCACAAGGGTGAGACTTCGTGATACGGCAGCGATCGGGATCATGCCTGCGTTTGAGCTGATCCCCCTGGAGGTCAGCAGGGGGACGAGAGAATTTTTGGCAGATGCAGAGGAGCATTCTATGGAAAGAGGCGGCGATGATCCGGCGGAGACTTATCGTATCCGTAAATACCGCCCCATGGATTCTGTCCATGATATTCACTGGAAGCTGACGGCGAAGGAAGGGGAGCTCATGGTAAAGGAGCGGGGATTCCCGCTTGGCTGTGTAGTGCTGCTTTGGCTGGATTTCCCGGAGAATGGGATGAGTGCGGAGGGCTTTGACCGGATGCTTGAGAATGCAGCATCCATCTGTATGACTCTGACAGAAGAAAAGTGTATCCATATGGCTGCCTGGTTCGAGGAAAAGAATGAGCAGGTCGTGAAGTATAAGGTCAATGGGGCTGAGGCGGTCTATGAATTGGTATGGCGGCTTTTGGATATTGAGCCATATAAAAATCATGAGATGGCACAGATCGCTTACGAAGATGCCTTTTTAGGAGATCATTTCAGCAGTATCATTACCATCGACGGACAGGGCATCATCAAGGTAAATGGAGAAGCACAGGAATTACTGCAGGTATAGGGGGAGCATGATGTACATAAGAAAAAAGAGCAGGACAGGCGTCCGTCTGTATGAGACCGGGAATAGAAGAGAGACAGGATTCTCTGGAGGGGGCAGCGTGCTGCTGGTCCTGATGAGGGCAGTCTTTGTCTGGCTGCTGGCAGCAGCCTGGCAGCGGGCGTTTCTGTCAGTCTTTACAATCCCGGTAAAGGAAAGATGGATGTATGGATTCCTGCTTCTGTTTTCGGTATTGGCAAGCCTGTGGGCAGCGGGGCCGCGAAAGGTGCGGTTCATTAGTTTTCTGGCGTTCACAGGGGCCGCGGCAGTTTTGTTCTGGAAAAAGAAGGCGCTGGCGGCTGCGATGGTGAATACCATAGCTAACGCATATCTGCGTGTTCATGATGAAGGGGCCGTTTCTCTTCAGCTTTATAAGGTGCCCGCAGTATCTGAGTGGATGCTGGGCTTTCTGACCGCATTTGCCATAGTACCGCTTCTGCTGCTTTGGTGTTATGTGATCACCAGGAACAGAGGCCGGGTACTGGCATTTGCTGCGATATTATTTCCGGCTGTTTTGTCAGCCGTAGAAGGATATTTTATATCGATGCAGTCCTGCTGGCTGCTTTTGTTCGGCGCGGGAATGTATTTTGCGGTATGCGGAGGAAATTCGGGAAAAACAGCGGTAAAAAGCGGTGTATCGGCGTTTGTCTGCATTTTCCTGCTGTTTTTGATCGGCTCGGCGGCCGTAAAGCCTGTTGAATCTATGAAGAGATCCGAAGACGGGTTTTATCTTAAAGCGCGCAGCGCAGTCACTGAAAATGTGATCCAAAGGGTGGCAGATCTGACAGGCAGTGCAGAAAAAGAGAAGGATGCACAGAAAAAAGAGGAGACAGATGAGAAAGCCAGAAAAGAGCAGAAAACCAAAGAGGATACTTCTAAGGAGCCAGAATCTGAGGAGGAAGTGGCAGATTTAGAAAAACAGGAGAAGGACGCCCGGACACCTGCGCCTCCTTCGGATCTGGATGGGAGCACAGGGGGAGTATCAGGGGCACAAGATTTGAAATCGATTGCGGCCTTCTCTCCCGGTGACGGGAAAGGAATTACGGTAACAGTGAAAGAACAGCCAAAGGGCACCTACTACTATCCTGAGGAATATGGAGGAGGCTATGACGGGAACTCCTGGAGTCCAATGCCTTTAGGGGAGGAGGTTTATCCTGAGTACAGCGAATATCCCGGGAATTTGGGAGAGCTTGTTTCTTTGTGCCGTAAACAGAAAGTAGACAATATCGAGGATGCCGCACGGTTTATCCAGCAGCTGTTTGAAAAACAGACAGTATATGATTATCAGCCAGGGCCGACACCTAAGGATCAGGATTTCTCGGAATATTTTCTGTTTGAAAATAAGAAGGGGTTCTGTGTCCACTTTGCGACTACGGCGACGCTTATGTACCGGATCTTTGGCTTCCAGGCCAGATATGCACAGGGATTTGCGATCCCGGCTTCGGCCTTTCAAAAACAGCCGGATGGTACTTATACTGCCCAGGTGACAGGGGATATGGGCCACGCGTGGTGTGAGACTTATGATGATGGCTGGACGATCCGGGAACATACACTTCCCTATACAGGGGATGAGCCGCAGGCACTGCCGCCTGCCCAGAATAGCAGCGAAAATCCACCTATCAAAGAATCTCCGGTGAAAAAGGTTCTGGTGGGAATCCTGGCAGGAGCAGGAAGCCTGGTCATCCTTGTGGGTGTATTTTTCTTTCAGTCTGCCCTGCGCAGAAAACAAAGATTCTTAAGATGCAGAAAATACCGGCAGGGCAGAGGGATCCTGGAGCTTTATCAAAGCCTGTATGATATTGCCGTATTTTTAGGGATGGAAAAAATGGATCCGGCTGACGCACAGACCTTTCAATCACTGCCGGAATGGATTCCGAATATTTCTAAGCCGGACTGGGAATGGATACATATGATTGTCTGGCAGACCCTGTTCGGACCATCCTGTCCGTCTAAGGCAGAGCACGAAAAGCTGTTTCGGATCGTCTTTGATACAGCAGAGCAGACCGGTAAAATGCAAACCGGATGGAAACGTTTTAAATACCGCTATCTAAATAATCTTGGATAAAAACCTGATATGCCCCTGGCAGGCCGGAACAAAGATCCGGCCTGCCAGGGGCATCTGATTTTCTGTTACGTTTTACTTTTTAGAAAAGAGAATCCGGAATATGATTCCCAGGGTAAGCCCGCCGGAGATCAGATACCCGATGAAGCTAAGCCACGGGATGCCAAACCAGGCGGGGATCGATGCAGAATCCAGGATCAGACTGGAACCGATGAACAGCCCGACAGCCAGGACACTCAAAATGAAACGGTTGGCTGTACGGCGGATACCAATACGGATATCCTCGAAATCTGAGATCTGGAGGTTCAGCTGTGCCTGTCCATTCTTGGTAATATTCAGCAGGTCAGAAAGCAGAGCCGGGATGTCCAGCGACTTGTCCATGGAAGTGTAGAGCTGTCTCCCTTTGTACTGTAACAGCTTTTTGACATCTAATTCCTTTAGGATCAGGTTAGACATATGGAGCCTTAATATCTGGAGGATGTTCACCTCAGGAGCACAGGCAGCCAGCGTCCCTTCCATAGTAATCATGCTGCGTCCCAGTAAGGTGACATCCGGTGTGATCGCAAGTTTATGTTCTTTTACCAGTTCCAGCATCCGCTCGATCAGCTCGCCGAGTTTCATGGTTCCGAAATCCATGGACATATACTTACTCAGAATATCATCAACATCGGTATACAGCCGTGCGTGGTTCACACGCTCGCGCGGCTCGCCGAATGCCAGGAGCACATTTTTTAATGTGTAGATATCATTTTCCAGGATGGCGGTGATTGCCTTTTTCAATAACTGCTTATTATGCTGTGTCAGCGTTCCCGTCATACCCAGATCCAGCCAGGCAATTTTCCCGCCCACGATCCAAAGGTTGCCGGGATGAGGGTCGGCATGGAAAAAACCGTCCTCCAGGATCTGCTTGCAGTAATTCTCAGCAGCCTTCTGCCCGATCTCTGTCATGTCATACCCGGCGTCAGTCAGGCGCTTCGTCTCATCGATCTGAATCCCGTCCATATATTCCATCACCAAAAGGCGGGGCGTCGTTAATTCATGGAATACCTGTGGACATGTGGCATACACGATATCCCTTTGATTTTTATAAAACAGATCCAGATTCTCGGCCTCCTGGATAAAATTCATCTCTTCCTGCGTAGTCTTCCAAAGTTCATCTAAAATGGTCTTGAAGTCGATCAGGTCTTCGGTACCGACAGCCAGCTTCAATAGTGTGGCAGCTTTTTTTAAAAGCCCGATATCATTCTGCATGGTCTGCTGGATCGCCGGCCGCTGAATCTTGATCACTACCCTGGTACCATCTTTTAAGATGGCGGGATGTACCTGTGCGATGGAAGCCGAGCCCAGAGGAACAGCTTCGATACTGGAAAAAACCTCCGTCAGTGGTTTCTTCAATTCTGTTTCAATTACCTGGGAAATGACGGAAAAGGGCAGGGGCTTTACTTCTGTCCTCAGCTTTGTCAGTTCCTTGCAGTAAGACTCTGGCAGCATGTCCGAGCGCATGGACATGATCTGACCAAGCTTAACATAAGTAGGCCCCAGGTCTTCGAAAATCTCCCGCAGCTTTACCGGAGTCAGTCCGTGTGTGATCTGATGGCGCCTGAGCACGCCGAGGATCTCACGAAGTCTCCTGTCAGAAGCGGGAGCTTCCCTGTCATGTTGTTCCTGCATTACAATCCTTTCATCCATAATCAGCTCCGTGTCAGTGGGTCAAAGGCCTTACTGCCTAAGATGTCTGCCAAAATGTTTATAAAGTCTTGTCCTCATCACAGGCTTCGGGATCAGGACAGTCACACGCATCACATGCCTGCTCACAGCATTCCTTTGCAGCATCCTCAGGGCAGCAGGCAGCTTCGTCTTTGGGGCAGGTCTCTTCTGTGTCTTCACAGCAGCAACTGTCTTCTTTTGGAGTCTCGCCGGAAGCAGCCTGTGCCTCCTCACATTTTTGAGCATTGGCAGCCTCGGCCTCAGCGATCTTGGCTTTCAGGGCTTCAAGCTCGTCAGCACCCATATGTTCCACAGCGGCCATGGCATCCTTGTATTCTTTGACAACAGTCACGGAAACATGCTCTTTTAACTTTTCTTTGGCACTTTGTTTTAACTCTTCGTTTAAAACCTTGCCCTGCTCCATGGTCAGTTCCCCTTTTTTTACCAGATTATCCACAACATCCTTTGCTGTCTCTGCCGTAGTTGCAACAGCACCTACACCTGCCAAAAATATTTTTTTTAAACCTTCATTTAGTTCCATAAAGCACCATCCTTTCTCTGTGTGGTAAAAATAAAGTCTATTTATAAATACATTATAACACAAAGCGGGGAGAAGAAATCTTAAAAAAAGAGAAAGAATCAGAAAGGAACTCCTTAAATCCCCTGGCAGTTTTAGTAAAAGTATGTTAGGATGATTCCATATTCTCCATGAATAGGAGTTATGAAGCAGGAGGTTTTTATGATACGAGAATTGAAGCAGGAAGACAGAGAATTATATTTGAAGATGGCACATGATTTCTATCATTCACCGGCAGTGCTGCATCCGGTTCCTGATTCTTATTTTGAAAGGACTTTTGAGGAATGCATCAACGGCGGCACTTATGTGAGAGCCTTCATTCTGGAATATGATGGGCAGCCGGCAGGATACGGCCTGATCGCGAAAACCTTTTCACAGGAAGCGGGAGGATATGTGTACTGGCTGGAGGAACTCTACATTTTGGAAGAATTCCGTTCCAAAGGCTTGGGGAGTGAATTCTTTGCTTATGTGGAGGAACATAAAGAAGAGGGCGTTTTAAGATTCCGCCTGGAAGTGGAAGAGGATAATACAAGAGCAGCAGCATTATATGAAAGGCTGGGATATAAGCCTCTCAATTATAAACAGATGATGAAAGAATTTTAAGCAGGGAGGGCATGATGATGACAAAAGCAGGAGAAAGAAAAGTGGAGACCGTGGAGAAGGTAAACGGCGGTGCAGGATTTATTATGAAGGAGGCACTGCTTTCACAGGAGCA
This sequence comes from Faecalicatena sp., assembly GCF_058819085.1. Lineage (NCBI taxonomy): Bacteria > Bacillati > Bacillota > Clostridia > Lachnospirales > Lachnospiraceae > Faecalicatena > Faecalicatena sp. The sequence continues at coordinate 248,816 of NZ_JBZUUL010000049.1, read as the reverse complement.
GTTAGGGGAACACTGTAAGATGTTTTCTAAGGTGACGCTGAAACCAAACTGCGAGCTGGGACATCATGAGCATCACGGCGAGACAGAGACTTATTATATTCTTTCCGGAAAAGGAATGTATGATGATGACGGAAAGGCTGTTCCGGTAGAGGCAGGGGACGTGACCTTCTGCGAGGACGGTAAGGGCCACGGGATGAAAAATACAGGAAACGAAGATTTAGAGTTTATTGCTTTGATCTTAAAGTAGAATAGGTTGGAAAAAGGCACTCTGGAAATGGATCTGTATCCTTACATTTCCAGGGTGCTTTTTTATGAGACAGGAAATCGGCTGATACCGGATCATTCCAGGATCTCCTTTAAGGCTTTCAGCAGCCTTGTATTTGCTTTGGGCATCATCACACAAAATCTAATATATTCTCCCTTAAGGCATTGGAAGGAGGAGCAGTCCCGTATCATCAGCCCCTGCCTTATTAAAGCTTCGAATACATCATAAGCAGTGAGATCGTCTTTTTGCAGCTGTATCAATATAAAATTAGCATGGGCTTCAAAGACCCGGATATCTGCTAGTTTCTTTAATTCCTTTAACATCCTCGTCCGTTCACGGGAGATCAGACTGCGGGTCCTTTCTATATACTCATGATCCTTTAGCATCCGCTCCCCCGCAAAAGCACCGATGCTGTTCAGTGACCAGGGGATCTGGTGTTCTTTTACACGCTCCAGAAAAGCCTGATTGCTAGTGACTCCGTAGCCAAGCCTCAGGCCGGGGGCAGCGAAAAATTTGGAAACACCACGCAGTACCATGAAGTGGTCAAATTCTTCGAGGAAGGACATGGCAGTCACCTCCTCAATATCCGGGACAAATTCCACATAGGTCTCGTCGATCATGACAAAAGTATTGGTGTCCCGGCATGCCCTTAAAATCTGGCGCATCTCATCTGTTTTGATGACAGAGGAGGTCGGATTGTTTGGATTGCAGATGATAAGAAGGTCAAAGCCTTCCTGCAGCCTGTTGACAAAATCTGGAAGGTCAAGATGAAATCCATTGTCCGGCGTCAGATGATAGTACTCCTGTGTGCTGCCTGAGAAGGAAAGCTCTCTGGCATATTCGGAGTAGGTAGGTCCAAGGATCAAAGCTTTTTTCGGGCAGCGCTGTTCGATCAGCAGGGATATCAATTCTGTGGAACCATTTCCGACAAGGACGTGTTTCGGAGAAACTCTTAAGTAATCTCCGACAGCGCGGCGAAGCGCTTTATACTCCCTGTCAGGATAGGAAGAGATGAGATCTAAATGTTCTTTGATCTCTTCCTTAACTTTCCCGGAAAGTCCCAGGGGGTTGACATTGGCTCCGAAACAAATGATGGATTCCTTTGGAATGCCATAATATTCCTCTATTTTTTCCAGATCACTGCCGTGAAACTCTGGTTTTGTACTCATGTATACAATCTCCCTTCAAATTCTTTCATTCACCCGTTGCAAGAAATACTATAATGATGATATAATTCATTATAGCGTGCTTAAGAAAAAAAGCAAGGAACAACAAGATGAGTAGGTGACGAACTTGAAAAGTAAGATTAAACGTCTTTCCAAAGGAGATTTTCACATTCCGCAGCCAGAGATTATTTTCCCGGAGACACGGATCATTATGCGTGTCGGTGAGGGGGAGATGTATAAGGGGAGCTTCTCTTTGCAGAACCAGGGAGAAGGGACTATCAGAGGGTTAGTATATCCCTCTTCTTATCGTGTCCATTGTGAGGAACAGGGCTTCGATGGGAACCCGGTTAATATTTATTATACATATGATGGTTCTGGTCTGGTGCCGGGACATGTAGAACATGGTAAGTTTACGATCGTATGCAATGGCGGAGAATACGATGTCGCGTTTACGGCGATCATTGAGAAGCCATTTGTAATGACAAGCTATGGTAAGGTACAGAGTCTGGAGGACTTTAAGAAGCTTTCCTTCAGGGATCCGGCAGAGGCGGAGAAGCTGTTCCGTTCCAGAGATTTTTATGAGATATTAAAATATGAAGATAAGCGTATCCAGGCCCTTTATGATAATATGCGAAAGTGGGAGCTGGATCAGCAGGCATTGGAGGAATTCCTTGTCGGCTGTAAACAAAAGGAAAAGATCTTCCTGACACTGGAGGAGGAGAGCCGTGCTTTTATGGAAGTGGAGGAAGCCCGCAAGGAGACTCTGACGGTGAAGAAGAATACGTGGGGCTATCTCACGATCGATGTGCGTACGGAAGGAGATTTCCTGACCGTAGAGCATTCTAAGCTGACGACAGAGGAGTTTATCGGGAATTCCTACCGGCTGGAATATATCATTACGACAGAGCAGCTGCACAGGGGAAGTAATTTTGGGCAGATCATTTTAGAGACTCCTTATGAGACCCTTGTGTATGAGATCGTGGTGGAGAAGGACGTGAAGCGCGAGGAGGATTACCGGAGCGCTGACCTTGAGTTCGCAAGCATTGTGAAGCGCTATCTGACCTACGAGGCAGGAAGGATAGATCTGAATACATGGACGGAGGAGTCTTTGAAAAAGATCGAGCATCTCCGTGAGGCAGACAATAAGAATGAGATCTATCTGCTTGTCCATGCCCATATCTGTCTGCTGGGCAGGCGGTTTGAGGAGGCAAAGTGGATCCTTGAGTCTTATAATTACAATCGGTTTGCCATCGGCAAGAATGTGGAGATGAGTTCTTACTATTTATATCTGACCACGCTGCTCAGCAACGATTCTATCGGACAGCGCAGGGTTGCGGAGGAGCTTTCCAAGTCCTATATGAAGCACCCGGAGAGCTGGATGATCCTCTGTATGCTGGTGAATGTGGATTCGGAATATAAGATCTACAGTGAACGCCTGCGTGTACTGGAACAGCAGTTTGATGAAGAGAAGAGCCATAGTATCTGGTTTTATATGGAAGCGTTCAAATGTTTCAGGGATAAGAGCTCTTCACTTAAGAAGCTGGGGACGTTTGAGGTGCGTGTCCTGTACTTTGCGGCCAAGTATAAGCTGATGACAAAGGAGCTGGCCCTGTATACGGCGAACCTGGCAAGTCAGCTGAAAGGGTTTGACAAGCACCTGTATGAAACCCTTGTCCTTGCCTATAAGATGTATGAGGAGTCTATGATTCTGACGGCGATCTGTACACTGCTGATCAAGGGGAACTGCGTAGACAATCTCTATTTTAAATGGTATGAAAAGGCAGTGGAGTCTGAGTTAAAGATCGCACAGTTATATGAATACTATATGGCGTCCATCCGGGTACAGCATTTCCATAAAGCACTCCCCAGGTCGGTATATCTGTATTTCATGCACGGAAATAATCTGGATTACCGCAAGTGTGCACTTTTATATTCAAATCTGATCACACACGAGGATGAATCCAGTGAGATTTATGCGCATTACCGTGATGAGATGGAGGCTTTTGCGTGGAATCAGCTGGAGCGCCGCCATATTGACGAACAGCTGCGCATCATTTATAAACGCTTTGTAACGGAGCGCGCCATGAATCCTGAGCGGATCAAAGCTTTATACGATATCTGCCATGCCTATGAGATCACGACGAAGGTACCGAATATGAAGTTTATCCATATTATTTCTGATAATGGCACGATCACGCAGAAGGTGCCGTATACAGACAGAGGTACGCAGGTATTTTTGTATGCGAAAACGGACAGGCTCGTGTGGGAGGCAAGAGACGGAAGGCATTTCACAGATTCCATCCCTTATGAAAGCCGGAGACTGTTCTATGAGCTGCGGTATATGGATATGTGCAAGAAGTATCTCAACAGTATGCGTCTGAACCGGATGGAAGAGGAGGAAGAGCCTCTGACACTGGAAGTGGTAAGAGAACGTGGTGTGGAGAACTATGAGGAGGACGAGCTGTTTGCACTGTGCAGCAAGACCATCCGTGAAAATAATTATGAGAATGATGATTTTCTGACTTATATCTGCTTTGAGCTATTTAAGAAGGGGCAGTATGATAAGGTGATCCTGACGTACCTTTCCAACTATTACTGCGGAGCTACGTCAGAGATGAAACAGCTCTGGCGGGAAGCCAGGGAATACGAGGTGCACACCCATAAGCTGGGTGAGCGCATCCTGACCCAGATGCTGTTCTCAGAGGAGTTATTTGCAGAGGTGCAGGTATTTGAGGAGTATTATGCAGAGGGAGCCTACTTCCGCCTGCAGCAGGCATATCTGGCTTATATGGCAAGGGGCTATGTGGTGGAAGAACGCAAGATCAGCAAGAGTGTGATCGATATCATCTGCCGTGAATATGAGAAGGGCGAGGATACGATCGATATCAGCAAGATCGCGGTACTGAAATACTACTCCACGAGAGAATATAATTCCACGATCCGAAAGACTCTGAAGAAGTTCTTACAGGAGCTCTGCGGGAAACAGATTTATTTCCCGTTTTTCCTGGCATATGAGAAGGACTGGCTGGTGGAGCTGCAGCTTTGGGACAAGACTCTGATCGAGTACAAAGGACAGAAGGGCAGCAGGGTCATGCTGTATTATCAGCTGCAAAAGGGAGAGACAGAGGCGGTGGATTACTCCACAGAAGTATTGACGCCTATGTATGAGAACCTTTATGTTAAGAAGTTTGTGCTGTTCTCAAACGAAAAGCTGAAATATTATTTTAAGGAAACCATTGACGGCAATACTTACCGGAGTGATAAGGAGAGCTGCGTAAAGGAAGTGACGCAGGGAGAATCAGGACGGTATGGACGTCTGAACGATATCCTTCTGTGCGAAGGGCGCGAGAAAGAAGTAAAGATGAAGGCCTACGCAGCAGAGGATGCGATCGCAGCACATATGTTTGAACAATATTAAGATACCAGAGTGCATAACAAGCCGCAGGTATCATGGGGCATGTCACTAAGACTCGATAAAACCGGGACTGAGTTGACAGGATATACTTTGTAATCAGGGCTTGATCATACCAGGCCTTAATTACATAAGCAGCAAGGAGGCTGTCTGTGATGGGACACGGGAATATTATTGGATATGAGATTAATGAGAAGACCTGCCAGATTAGTTTCTATAATGAGCAGCAGCTTGAACCGGAGACTATGGAGGTGGACGCGGATAACTATCAGATTCCGCTGATCATCGGAAAGCTTAGGGATACCTGGGCTTATGGTAAGGAAGCGAAGAGGCTTGTGACGATTAAGGAAGGGTTTACGGTTACAAGGCTTCTGGATAAGAGTCTGGCAGGGGAAAAGATTGAATTCGGGGAGGAGACCTATGACGCGGTCTGGCTTCTGTCTAAGTTTGTACAGATGTCACTGCAGTCATTTCCTCAGATCGACGGTATCGTATTTAGCGTACCGGAGCTGACCGAGGAGCTGGCGCAGCTTCTGCGGGGGATCGCGGTAAGGATGAATATTGATAAGCGGCATATCTTTATACAGGATTATAAGGAAAGCTTTTGCAATTATCTTTTTTACCAGCCAAAGGAGCTGTGGCAGTATGAGGCTGCTTTGTTCTGCTGTGACAGGAATGAGATCAAAGCTTATATGCTGCGGCGGCTCAAGCCGGGGCTGGGCGGCGGAAAGACTACATTTGTCACGGTAGATGAGGTCGCAAGCGCACATATGAAGGAGCTGGCGGCAGTTTATCCGGTACTGAATGAGGATAAGGCCAAGGAAGCGGATATGCGGTTTCGGAAGTTTATTGAAGGCGTTTTTGATAAAAGGATCGTTTCTTCTGTTTTTCTGACAGGAGAGGGGTTTGAAAATAACTGGTATCCGACGTCTCTGCGTGTACTCTGCAACGGAAGAAGGGCATTCATCGGGAATAACCTGTATTCCAAGGGTGCATGCTATACGGCTTACCGTAAGATGTATATGCACATCGAGGATCCGGTGTATCTGTCGGAATCTAAGCTGACCGACCAGATTACGGTCAATATGCGGGTGGACGGACAGGAGATGTGGTATCCGATCGTATCCTGGGGTGCACACTGGTATGAATCTAATAATCAGTGGGAAGTGCTTTTAGAGGATGTGGAGGACATTGAGCTGCATGTAGAGTCACTTGTGCAGGGAACATTAAAGACAGAAGTGATCCCGCTGGAGAATTTCCCGAAGCGTGGGGAATATTCCATGAGGCTGCAGTTAGAAACGCTGTTTCTGGATGAAAAAACATGTAAGATCACGGCAAGGGACGTAGGGTTTGGAGAATTTTTCCTGCCTACGGATTTTCAGGAAGAGAAGATAATTCACTTAGGAGGCAATGATGGGAAGTTTAATTCTTTGTCATGACAGACACGCAACGCATCCTTATGAGATCACAAGGATCCATTGCAAAATATATACAATTGAAGAATTGTGCTATTATCTGTGCAATAATCTCTACCTGATTGATTACACGATCATGAATGAGCAGCTCTGCAACTGGCTGGAGGAGGAGCTTGGACTTACTGCACTGGCAGGAAGCCTAAGGGATGTGATCCGTCTGCACGGTTCAGTGGAGAAGTTCGTACTGACGATCCTGAAAAGCTCCAAGATTTTCAGGGAGCCTGAGATGATCCGCATCCAGAACGTTTTGGAGCGTTTAAAGAATCAGAAGGACATTGAACGCCAGAAGTATAAAGGCGACAACCTGTTGGAAAGCGGTGAGATCGAGGAAGCTATTCTCGTCTATCAGGCCATATTGAACGAGGAGCCGGATGAGAGTGTGGACCCCAAATTCTATGGGAAGATATATGCGGGTCTGGGTGCTGCATATGGAAGACTGTTTTTGTACCAGGAATCAGCCAGAATGTATGACAGGGCCTATCAGATCTGTGAGGACAAGGCTCTGCTAAAGCCATACCTGTATGCATCCTACAAATACATGTCCCTGGAGGAATACCATATCCTTCTGACAAAGCATGACGACTATGTGGAGATCAATGCACAGATGCGCCAGGAGATGGAAGATATTAAGGAACACCTCCAGATGGAGCCGAGTAATATCATGCTGGAGAAGTGGAAGCAGCAGTACCGCCGCAGCCATATCTAAAGGATGAGACAGCGGTTCTGAGGTGATGTAAAAACCGGCGGGGCAGATTTTCAACAGCCACTTTGCCGATAGCGAATAAAGAGGAATAGAAGGGGAAGGAACAGGGGGAAATGCAGCCTGTTCCTTCCCCTTCTATTAGTGGACATTTGAAGGTGAGTTTATAGGATGGCCTGACCGGAATGTTCTGCTGCATGTCTTTCCGTCAATTCTTGACATCAGGATAAAAATATGATATTATATCGAAGTGATTTAGCGTGGTAAAGTAATCAATTGGTAAAATAATAAAGCGCCGCGCAAGGGAGGACGAACTTATGAAAAGAAAACTGGCATTAGCTCTGGCAGCGACACTGATGTTAACGACTGCATTGGCAGGATGCGGAGAAAAAGAAACGGATTCCAAGGGATCCGGTGATTCTGATAAGAAGGAGACAACAAAGACGGAAGCGGCGAATGTAGAAAAGGCCGAGGGAGACAAATTTATTCTTGGATTTGATGCGAACTTCCCGCCTTATGGCTATAAAGATGACAACGGAGAGTATGTAGGGTTTGACCTGGATCTGGCACAGGAAGTCTGTGACAGGAACGGCTGGGAGCTTGTAAAGCAGCCGATCGACTGGGATGCCAAGGACATGGAGCTGAATTCCGGGACTATCGACTGTATCTGGAACGGGTTTACGATGGACGGACGTGAGGACGAATATACATGGTCTGATCCGTATGTGGACAACAGCCAGGTAGTGGTTGTATCAGAAAAATCAGGGATCAAATCCCTGGAAGACCTTGCTGGTAAGATCGTAGAGGTACAGGCTGATTCATCAGCTTTGGCAGCGCTGGAGGGAGACCAGAAGGAGCTGGCCGATACCTTTGGACAGCTGACTCAGGTGCCGGATTATAATACGGCATTTATGGATCTGGAAGCAGGAGCTGCAGAAGCAGTTGCTATGGATGTGGGAGTATCGAAGTACCAGATCGAATCCAGAGGCGGCGGATATGTGGCATTGGATGAGCCGATCTCTTCTGAGCAGTACGCAATCGGATTTAAGAAGGGCAATGAGAAGTTAAGAGACCAGGTTCAGAAGTCACTCAATGAGATGGCGGAGGACGGCACTTTCATGAAGATCGCAGAAAAATGGGGCGTTGAGGATGCAGTCTGCCTGGGAAAATAGTAATAGTGAAATGATAAAGTAAGGAAGCAAAAGGCCGGAAATAATCTCTGGCCTTTTATCCAGTTTAAGAACCCGGAGGATGAATCGATGAAGATTAGTTTGATGGCGATGATAAGCCAGATGTCAGGCGGTATGTTAGTCACGCTTGAAATATTTTTTTCTACTCTTTTGTTTTCCCTGCCATTGGGACTGATCGTGGCATTTGGAAGGATGTCAAAGATAAAGCCGGTCCAGTGGATCACAAAGGCGTATATTTCTATCATGCGCGGGACTCCGCTCATGCTGCAGCTTATGGTGGTCTATTTCGGACCGTATTACATATTTGGGATACAGATCACTACCACATATAGAATTACAGCAACGTTGATCGCTTTTGCCATCAACTATGCCGCCTATTTTGCAGAGATTTACCGCGGAGGAATAGAATCCATGCCGGTGGGGCAGTATGAGGCGGCAAAGCTTTTGGGATACAGCAGGATACAGACATTTTTCAGGATCATCTTTCCGCAGGTGGTCAAACGGATCATGCCTTCCGTGACAAATGAAGTCATTACTCTTGTGAAGGATACGTCTCTGGCATTTGCGATCGCAGTGGCAGAGATGTTTACCACGGCAAAACAGATTTCTTCTGCACAGACTTCTGTGATACCGCTGATCGCAGCAGGTGTTTTCTATTACATCTTTAACCTGGTTGTGGCAGTGATCATGGAAGGGATCGAGAAGAAGTTGAATTACTATCAATAGGAGGAAATGTCATGAGTTTGTTGGAAATGAAGCATATCAAGAAAAGTTTTGACGGCTTTGGAGTGTTGGAAGACATTTCCCTGACTGTGGAGGAAGGGGAGGTACTGGCGATCATCGGACCTTCCGGTTCCGGGAAGTCTACACTTCTTCGCTGTGCGACCAATCTGGAAACACCGGATGCAGGAGAGATCCACTATGAAGGAGAGTATGGGCTTGTGTTCCAGAGCTTCAATCTGTTTCCGCACTTTTCTGTATTGAAAAATATCACGGATGCCCCGATCAAGGTGCAGAAGCGTAATAAAGAAGAGGTTTATAAAGAGGCTAGGGTACTGCTTCAAAAGATGGGGCTTGCGGATAAGGAGAATGCCTATCCGTATCAGCTTTCCGGCGGCCAGCAGCAGAGAGTGTCTATCGCGCGGGCCCTGGCAATGAATCCGAAGATCCTCTTTTTTGACGAGCCCACATCTGCGCTTGACCCGGAGCTGACAGGGGAGATCTTGAAGGTTATCAAGGATCTGGCGGCGGAACATATGACTATGGTGATCGTGACCCATGAGATGAATTTTGCAAAAAATGTGGCAGATAAGATCATTTTCATGGATAAAGGAGTCATTGCAGAACAAGGAACGCCGGAGGAAGTGTTCGGTTCTGACAATACAAGGATGAAGGAATTTCTAGGGAAACTGTCAGAAGAATTTTGATAAATAAGGTGTGTAATATAAGTATAACTTATATATAACCGCGAAAATAAATAATGAACATTAGATGATACAAGGCAGAGGGTATATTGATTTTCCCTCTGCCTTGTATTATAATCAGTGTGCGAGACCACAATTTTATATTACAAAAGATGGTCGTACTCTATGAATCACGAAAAATACAAGAAGGATAGGTGTAAACGTATGAAAAAATTAGAGCAGCTTTACGAAGGCAAAGCAAAAAAAGTATTTTCTACAGAGGATCCAGATATTGTAATCGTAGACTATAAAGATGATGCAACCGCATTCAACGGGGAGAAAAAAGGAACGATCGTTGGAAAAGGCGTGATCAACAACCGTATGACCAACTATATCTTCCAGGTACTGGAAAAAGAAGGTGTACCGACACACTATGTTGAGGAATTAAGCGACCGTGAGACAGCAGTAAAGAAAGTAGAGATCGTTCCGCTTGAAGTGATCGTGCGTAACGTGGCAGCAGGAAGCTTTTCCAAGAAGCTGGGAATCGAGGAGGGAAGAAAGTTACTTGCACCAACTCTGGAATTCAGCTACAAGGACGATGATCTCGGAGATCCGATGATCAACGATTACTTTGCGATCGCCATCGGGGCAGCAACAAGAGAAGAGATCGACAAGATCACAGAATATACATTTAAAGTAAACGATGTGTTGAGAAAGTTCTTTGATGAGGCAGGCATCGAGCTGATCGACTTTAAGATCGAATTCGGAAGATTCCACGGAGATATCATCCTGGCTGACGAGATTTCACCGGATACATGCAGACTGTGGGATAAAGAGACTCATGAGAAGCTGGACAAGGACCGTTTCCGCAGAGACATGGGCAATGTAGAAGATGCTTACCAGGAAGTATTCAAGCGTATCGGCATTAAATAAGATACACCAAGATCGTCTAATACCAGCCGCGTATTTATATACGCGGCTGATGTACGAATAGATCAGATGAAGAAAGAATTCTGGATTATGATTATATTTTGAAATGAATAGGAGATAACATTTATGAGTACGGATCGTTATGTCAGCCCTCTTTCAGAGCGTTATGCCAGCAAAGAGATGCAGTATATATTTTCACCGGACAAGAAGTTTCGGACATGGAGAAGGCTTTGGATCGCCCTGGCCGAGACAGAGAAGGAATTGGGATTGAACATCACAGACGAGCAGATCGAGGAACTAAAAGCCCATGCTGAGGATATCAATTATGATGTGGCGAAAGAGCGTGAAAAAGTTGTACGCCATGACGTTATGTCACATGTTTATGCATACGGGGTGCAGTGTCCGAAAGCGAAAGGGATCATCCACCTGGGTGCGACTTCCTGCTATGTAGGAGATAACACAGATATCATCGTGATGTCTGAGGCGTTAAAACTGGTCCGCACGAAGTTAGTGAATGTCATCGCTGAGCTTGCGAAGTTTGCAGATGAGTATAAGGCACAGCCGACACTTGCATTCACACATTTCCAGCCGGCACAGCCGACCACTGTCGGAAAAAGAGCAACTCTGTGGATGCAGGAATTTGAGATGGATCTGGAGGATCTGGATTATGTGCTTGGCAGCTTAAAGCTTCTTGGTTCCAAGGGGACCACAGGGACACAGGCAAGCTTCCTGGAACTTTTTGACGGCGACCAGGAGACCATCGATAAGATCGACCCGATGATCGCACAGAAGATGGGATTTGCGGCATGTTACCCTGTTTCCGGCCAGACCTATTCAAGAAAAGTAGACACAAGAGTCTTGAATGTGCTCGCAGGGATCGCTGCAAGTGCACATAAGTTCTCCAATGATATCCGTCTGCTACAGCATTTAAAAGAGGTAGAAGAGCCGTTTGAGAAGACACAGATCGGCTCTTCAGCCATGGCATATAAGAGAAACCCGATGAGAAGTGAGAGGATCGCATCCCTGTCCAGATATGTGATGATCGATGCCTTAAATCCGGCGGTCACATCTGCGACACAGTGGTTTGAGAGAACTCTGGATGACTCCGCGAACAAGCGTTTGAGCGTGCCGGAAGGCTTTCTGGCAATCGACGGGATCTTAGATCTCTGTCTGAACGTGGTGGACGGCCTGGTTGTCTATCCAAAGGTAATTGAGAAGCGTCTGATGTCCGAGCTGCCGTTTATGGCGACTGAGAACATCATGATGGATGCCGTAAAGGCCGGCGGAGACAGACAGGAGCTGCACGAGAGAATCCGAGAACTTTCCATGGAAGCAGGAAGGAACGTAAAGGAAAAAGGATTGGACAACAACCTGTTAGAGTTGATCGCAGCAGACGAAGCCTTTAATATGAGCCTTGAGGACCTCCAGAAGACCATGGATCCGGCGAAGTACGTGGGACGTGCTAAAGAACAGGTAGAAGCATACTTAAAGAACGTCATCACTCCATTGCTGGAAGAAAATAAAGCAGTACTCGGAGTAAAAGCAGAGATCAATGTATAGTATGAAGTTATGAGAAATCAGCAAAGCGGATGCCGAAGGTCCGCGCTGCTTTATAAAGATTCGAATCCAACACTTTAAAAGCCTGGACAGGATGGCGTGGGATGCCTCTCACGCCGTTCGTCCAGGCTTTTTATTGCGGTATTACTTTATATGGGGTACAATAATAAGAAAAGGAGGGTTTTATATGGCAGTATGGATAATTCTTATCATTGTAGTCATTATTGCAGTCTGGCTGGTGAGCTCGTACAACGGATTTGTGAAGCTGAGGAATAAGACAGAAGAAGCGTTTTCGGCAATGGACGTCTCGCTGAAAAAGAGATACGATCTGATCCCTAATTATGTGGAAACAGTGAAAGGATATGCAAAGCATGAATCCGGGACACTGGAGAAGGTGATCTTAGCCAGAAATGCCGCGATGAATGCTTCTACGGTAGAGGATAAGATTGAAAAAGATAATATATTGAGCGGTACATTGAAGTCTCTGTTTGCCTTGTCAGAGGCCTACCCGGATCTAAAGGCAAACCAGAATTTCCTGCAGCTGACCCAGCAGCTTTCACAGATCGAAGAAGAGATCGCAGGTTCCAGGAGATACTACAATGGTGTTGTGAACCGTTTTAACACTAAGATCGAGATGTTCCCGGGGAATTTGGCAGCAGCAGTCTTCGGATTTAAGAGAAGAGCATTATATGAAGTAAGCGAAGCGGAACAGAGGGAGAATGTGAAGGTTTCTTTTTGATTTCACCAAGGAAGCAGCAAAGCGGACTTTAGAGATCCTCTTTGACAGAAAATCTGTAAAGACGGTGGTTTCAAGTAACCGGACATAGGAGATATGTTTATGAAAAGATATAATACAAAGGCAGTTCCCATGTTGGTCTGGATATTGATCTGGCTGGCCGTGACATATGGTTCCGGGTTTGTGGAGTCGCTGCAGGCTTCGGGGAAAGACGTGATTCAAAATGATACGGCTATGAGCACCCAATATTTCAATACGGATATTGTGGTCAGGGAAGACCAGTCCTATGAGGTGACAGAACATATCGGCGTAAATTTTTTGCAGGCCCGCCATGGGATCTACCGGTATATCCCATATAAGGGCGTGGTCTACACGGCCGGCACGGACGGCGGATACCAGGCAGTCCCGTATTATGCTGAGGTATCAGATGTAAAAATCAGCGAAGATTTTACCAGGGATACCTCGAATGGCAGCAAAGTCTTCAAGATCGGTTCAGAGTATTCCAGTATGACCGGTCCTAAGGAGTATCAGATTCATTATATATTCACTCCGAGTGTACAGGAAAAGGGATATCACGATGCAGCCTATAATGTAATACCGGGGCAGTGGCAGAATCCGATCCCGGAAGGCAGCCGTTTTTCTGTCACATTTCCAAAGGAATTTAACCGCAATGACCTTCGCTTTTATTATGGTGCATACGGGGAGACAAAAGATGCCCGGGAGATATTGAATATTTCCTGGTCGGGAAATACCATGACCGGAATCCTGAAAACAGGTCTGGAGCTTGGGGAGGGGATCACGTTTCGTGTACCTATGAAGGCAGGATATTTTACAAACACAGACCGTCTTTCCTTTCTGCCGTGGCTTTTGCTTGGACCGGGAGTTGTCATTTTTCTCATCATTTTGTTTCTGTTTTTAAGATTCGGAAGAGATGAACAGATGATCCCTTCCATCCAGTTCAGGCCGCCGGATGGTCTGGACAGTGCTGCGGTCGGTTATATTATCGATGGAAAGGCACAGGATAAGGATCTACTTTCTCTGATCATCTATTGGGCGGACAAAGGATATCTGCGTATTGAAGAGCTGGCTGACCATGAGCTGTGCCTGTATAAACTGTCTGACCTGCCGGCAGATTCTCCGAACTACCAGCATACGATATTTAATAAGCTGTTTCATAATGGAGAAGAATGGAAGATCAAAGATCTGGAGTATAAGTTTGCCGGCACCCTGGATACTGCGAAAAGCCAATTACAGAATTTCTTTAAAAAGCAGGGTGAGGATATGCTGTATACGCATTCCTCCAAGATTGCAAGGTGGATATCAGCGGCCTTATGTACGCTTCCGATCGGCTGGTTTATCATTGCAGATGGGATCTATTCCTATATCACACTGCGAAGAGGGGTGCTTTATATCCTCCTTTGGGTACTGCTTTTGGCAGGGGTTCTGATCTTTTGTAAAAATATTGATGCATGGTATGCCAAGGCGGCAGTTTCGAGAAAAGGCACCGCGGCCGTTACACTGACGGTATGCTTTCTGTCCATGGCTGTATATACCGGCAGCTATGTTGTGCGTGTCCGGCAGAGGGAGATATTTCATTATGTTTGGGTCTTAGTCCTGCTTTTACTGATGACCGGGGCGATGGTGCTCATGACCGGATTTATGAAACGCCGTACTTCCAAATGCATTGAATGGATGGGATGTCTGGCAGGTTTAAGAGATTTTATAGAGACTGCGGAGCTGGAACGCATGAATGAGCTGGCCAAGACGGATCCCCAGTGGTTTTACCACATCATACCCTATGCTTATGTATTCGGACTTTCTGATGTGTTTGCAGAAAAACTGAAAAGCCTTGCTCTTCCTGCCCCTCAGTGGTATGCACCTTATCACAGTTATACGTTTTTTGATTACTATATGTTCAACCGTCTGATGGTGAGCGGATTGAATAAAACTGCATCTACTCTGGCAGTTACCCGCCCTCCGGCTTCGACAGGTACAGGTTCCGGAGGAAACTTCGGCGGCTTTTCCGGAGGGGGCGGCGGCTTTTCCGGAGGCGGATTTGGCGGCGGAGGAGGCGGCAGCTGGTAGGACGAAGAACCGTCAATTTTATAGAAATGTAAAGGAATGTTGCAAAATTGGTTGCAGGATTCCTTTTTCTTTTGTAAAATCTATAATCGTGGGTGTTTATTGGAAAATTATAGAAAATACAGGTGATTAAAATGGAATATTGTGTAAACGTTTTCGAGAACGAAAGGAATAGGAAAAGATTTGCCAGAGTAGCTTATCGGACCTTGGCGGTAATGTGTATCTTTGGAATGGCGTGTGAATTGCCGGCTCTGGAAGAAGAGGCTGTCCCGGTTGTGAATGAAAGCACAGAGGGTGGAGCCTACAGGACACCGGCAACAGGAGATCACATTTCTCTGAACGGGAAAACCGGAGTAAAGCTTCCCAAAAGAAGTCTGCTTGAAAGCGTTAACAGATTAAGATATGGGGACCAGGACGTTCCCGCATTGATCATGCCTCCCAGTCCGGGCAGGTATGATGAGTGGACAGAAAGTTTGTTTGACTTTCATACAGGAACAGATCTGCCAAAAGAACTTCTGTGCGAAAGCGGAACAGGGACAGAGATAACCATACCGAATATTTCGGGTGCAGATATACTGCCTGGTGTTTCGGAAAACAATACGGTTCCGGATTATTCCACAGAGTCTGAACAGCCGGTGGTGCCAAGTATACCGGAACATCCGGCTAACCCGGATGGTTCGGACGATACGGCGGCTCCTGACCTGCCGGAAATACCGGAGTATCCAGTTCTGCCGGATCATCCTTCTGTACCGGATACTCCCGAAAGCCCGGATATTCCAGATTATCCGGCAGTCCCGGATGCGCCGGATACTCCGGCGATACCGGACGATCCGGCAGAACCCGAGATACCGGACGGTGAAAGCGATGTGGAAGTGGATCCACTGGCAGGGTTCCAGGTAAATGAGGAAGGACTGATCTATGCTCTCTCACTTGAGGAGGCAGGAGCTACAGACGGATATTTGGAACTGCCGGCGGAAGGATGTACAGGAATACTAAGCAGTGCCTTTACAGGGCTGGAGTCTGAGATCACAGAGATCTCTATCCCGGCCAATATTACTTATATAGAAGAAGGCGCCCTCTCTAAAATGACGAACTTGTTTGGAATATGGGTGGATGAGGGAAATCCGGGCTATACCTGTATGGAAGGCGTGCTGTTTGATAAGGATGTGACAACTCTCCTTACATTCCCATCGGGACGGATCGGAGTCTATAATATGCCGGCAAGTGTGACCCGGCTGGCAGATTACGCTCTTATGGGTACCAGACTTAATAAGATTGAAATGAGGGCATGTCAGCTGATCGAAGTTGGAGGTAATGTATTTGGCCAAGGCAGCGGAAATGGCCTGGTCATTTTTGCACCGTCAGAATACCTTGCCCAGTATCAGGAGATCTTCGCTGGATTTGATGTTGTAGTGAGATAGAATTTTTTTAGTTCTGCTTTAAGAAAGAGTTTTTAGGAGAAAGCCGGCAGAGAAAGTCGGGTCTTCCACAAGACAGGGATTTGTGTTAAAATGTCTAGGTATTTGGAAAAGCAGAGGCAGGCGGTCCGGACTTTCTGCATGACGGCAGACGGATCCCCTGCGTGACTGTATTAGAAGGCAGGACATGCAATGATAGATTATAAACTTGTAATGAATACTGCCATATTGGCAGGTGAACTGATGCTGTGCAGCGGTGCCGAAACATACCGTGTGGAGGATACCATGAACCATATTCTGAACACCACTAAGGCCCAGACCGTGGAAGCGAGTGTGATGATGACCGGGATCGTGGCGACACTTGGGAATCCGGACATGGAACCGATCACTGCCACAAAGAGGGTGCAGGAGCGGGGAACGAATCTGAATAGTATCATGGAAGTGAATGACATCTCCAGAAAGTATTGTGCCGGTGATCTGCCCTTGGAAGAGGCTTACGAACGGCTGAAAAAAATCGGCCGCAAGCAATATCCGGTCTGGCTCTTCAATGTGGCGATCATCATGGTCTCATCAGGGTTTGCCCCTCTATTCGGAGGCGGACTCAAAGAGATGGCAGCGGCTGTAGTGACGGGTGGTGTGCTGGCACTTGTGATGACAGTCGGGAAAAGGCTGCAGATCAATGGATTCATCCAAAATCTGCTCTGTTCATTTTCGGTTGCAGTGGCAGCTATTTTATTGAAGCAGCTCATCCCTGTGATAGATGATAATGTGATCACTATGAGCTCGATCATGCCTTTGGTCCCGGGAGTAGCAATTACGAATGCGGTGCGTGACACTTTGCTGGGAGATTATATCTCAGGGGCAGCCAGAATCCTGGAAGCGTTTCTGATCGCGGCGGCGGTGGCGCTGGGAGTCGGTACCGGCATGGCGCTGATGGGAGCATTTTTCCCGGGAGGTGGTCTGATATGATGTTTGTGTTAGGTGTTTTGGGATGCTTTGCAGCAGTGTCCGCATTTGCCATCATCCTGGAGACTCCGCGTAAATATGTGCTCCATGACGGAATTGTAGGAGGAATCGGAGGATTTGTCTATCTGCTCAGTGTAAATCTGGGACAGGATGTGGTTCTGGCCTCTTTTTTGTCGGCACTGGCGATCGCATTGATGTCCCACACATTTGCGAGGATATTCAAGGCTCCGGTGACGATCTTTTTGATCGCCGGGATTCTGCCTACTGTACCGGGTGCAGGGATGTACAGGATCGTGTACTACCTGATCGCAAATGATAATGCGAGGAGCAGCTACTATCTGATCCAGACACTTGAGGTTGCAGGCGTGATCGCCCTGGCTATTTTCATAATGGACTCGATTTTCAAAGTGCGTATAAAAAAGACTGGCACGCAGTAGGCTGCAGCATAAGCTGCGGATTAAGGTATACCCAAAGGGCATCCCGCAACACATGCCCTGGCGGGCGGGTCCGCAGCATAAGCTGCAGATTAAGGTATCCCCCCTGTTTTGTTTGTTGAACAATTTAGGGACTTGCTTTATAATAAAAGTAAGAAGGAACCTGCGGCAATTGTTTTAGGGATGAGAAAGGCGGGATGGGTATGCTGAACAGTAATATTTTACAAATGTTGGAAGAGAGTAAATATACAGTAGCGATGAGCGGGATCGAGATGCTTCACGAGAATGGGTATTCCGGACTGCGGGATGGCGAGGAAGCATATGACATTGAGCAGAAGTATGGCTATTCTGCAGAAGAGATTCTAAGCAGCACCTTTTATGCTACACGAAAAGAACTCTTCTTTGATTTTTACAAGAAGGAGATTCTTGCCCAGACAGAGATCCCTCCGGGAAAGGGATATCTGTATCTGCAGAAGCTGGAGGAATACGGCCTTGTGCAATGTGAGGTCAGTAAGCGGATATTCGGCCTCCTAGAGAGGGCTGGCTGCAGGCATGCCGTGAACCTGCATGGTTCCGTATATGATAATTTCTGTCCGCACTGTGGCAGGAGATATCCCCTGGAGTATGTAAAGCAGTCCAAAAGCGTTCCTTTGTGTGAGAAATGTAAGACCCCGGTCCGGCCGGGAATCTGCCTGTACGGCGAGATGGTGGATAATGGGGTGGTGACCAGGGCGGCGGAGGAGATCAGGAAGGCGGAAGTTCTCCTAGTCTTAGGAACAGGGCTCCATGCGGGGCTGTGTAACAAGCTGCTTCCGTATTATAATGGTGATAAGCTGATTCTCATTACCAATGAAGAGCATTTCTCGGATAAGCTGGCCGATGTGGTGATTTACAGCAGAGTAGATGATTTTTTAGAAAAGCTGGTAAAAGAATACCAGGCAAAATTAAAATAAGAAACAGAAAATGGAGAAGAAGACATGAGTAAAGTAAGAACAAGATTCGCACCAAGCCCGACAGGGAGGATGCATGTAGGAAACTTAAGAACTGCATTGTATGCATATCTGATCGCTAAGCACGAGGGAGGAGATTTCATCCTGCGTGTGGAGGATACGGACCAGGAGCGTTTTGTGGAAGGCGCGCTTGATATCATTTACCGGACCCTTGAGAAGACAGGACTGATCCATGATGAAGGGCCGGATAAGGATGCGGGATATGGCCCATATGTTCAGAGTGTAAGGAATGCATCCGGGCTGTACTTAAAGTATGCAAAGCAGCTTGTTGAGCAGGGCGATGCTTACTATTGCTTTTGCGATAAGGAGAGACTGGAATCATTAAAAACTTCTGTATCTGAGGATGGAACTGATATCGTTGTATATGACAAACACTGTCTGGGCCTTACGAAGGAAGAAGTGGAAGAGAATTTAAAGGCAGGGAAGCCGTGGGTGATCCGTCTGAATGTTCCGAATGAGGGAACGACCACTTTCCATGATGAGATTTATGGAGATATCACCGTGCCCAATACAGAGCTGGATGATATGATACTGATCAAGTCAGACGGTTTTCCGACCTACAATTTTGCAAATGTGATCGATGACCATCTGATGGAGATCACACATGTTGTCAGGGGAAATGAGTACCTTTCCTCTGCACCGAAGTATAACCGCCTTTACGAAGCTTTTGGATGGGAGGTGCCGGTATATGTGCACTGCCCGCTGATCACAGATGAGAATCATAAGAAGCTGAGCAAGCGCTGCGGACATTCCTCCTATGAGGATCTGATCGATCAGGGCTTTGTTTCAGAGGCAGTAGTGAACTTTGTTGCGCTTCTCGGATGGAGCCCGGCAGATACGAGGGAGATATTCTCCCTGGAAGAGCTGGTGGAGGCATTTGATTACCGGCATATGAGTAAGTCTCCGGCTGTGTTTGATACCGTAAAGCTAAAATGGATGAACGGGGAATATTTAAAAGCAATGGACTTTGACAGATTTTATGAGATGGCAGAGCCGTATATCAAAGAAGTGATCACTAAGGACTATGATTTGAAAAAGATCGCCGGGCTGATCAAGACAAGGATCGAAGTATTCCCGGATATCAAAGAACAGATCGATTTCTTTGAGGAGGTTCCCGAATACGATATCGCGATGTATACTCATAAGAAGATGAAGACAAATGCAGAGACTTCCCTGGAAGTATTAAGCGAAGTACTTCCGCTTTTAGAGGCGCAGGAGGATTACAGCAACGATGCCCTGTTTGAGACATTAAAGGGATATGTGGCAGAAAAGGGCTGCAAGAACGGATACGTGATGTGGCCGGTCAGAACGGCTGTATCCGGCAAGCAGAACACACCCGGTGGTGCAACAGAGCTTATGGAGATCCTGGGAAAAGAAGAGTCTTTAAAGAGAATCAAAGCAGCAATTGAAAAGTTGAGTTAAGGCCGCAGCGCGGCTGATCTGACCGGGTGCAGGAGGTGTTTTGACTGCACCCGGCAGATTTTTTGACAGAAAGAGGGATATATGAGTTTCAGTAAAGCCCAGACAGAAGCAGTCACTCATGGGGAAGGCCCATGTCTTGTCCTGGCGGGTCCCGGTTCCGGTAAGACCCTGACAATCGTGAATCGAATGAAATATCTGATAGAAGAGTTGAAAGTACGGCCAGAAGAGATTCTGGTCATTACTTTTACTAAGTATGCGGCAGCGGAGATGAAGAACCGCTTTATCCTGCTGATGGAAAATCGCAGGCTGCCCGTTACGGTAGGGACGTTCCACGGCATTTATTACGGGATCCTGAAATGGGCGTACCGTTTCGGCCCCCAGAATATTCTGTCGGAAGAAGAAAAATACCAGCTGATCCGGCACGTTGTGAATCATCAGGATATCGAGATCTTTGATGAGGAGGATTTCCTGGATGAGATGGCGACGGAGATCGGAAAGGTTAAGAATAACCGGATGGATATTGAGGCGTATAAGTCCTCAAAGTGTGATCCCGCAGCATTTAGGAATATATACCGGGAATATGAGGCTGAGAGAAAACGTGTGAGAAAGATTGATTTTGACGACATGCTGGTACTCTGCTGCGAATTATTTCAGTCAAGAGCGGATATCCTGAAAATGTGGCAGGAAAAGTTTAAATACATTTTAATCGATGAGTTCCAGGATATCAATCAGGTACAGTATGATGTCATTAAGATGCTTGCCAGTCCAGAGAACAATCTTTTTGCAGTGGGGGATGACGATCAGTCTATCTATGGGTTCAGAGGAGCAGATGCAAAGCTGATGTTCCAGTTCCAGAAGGATTTCCCAAATGCAAAACAGATCCTTTTGGATATCAATTACCGTTCTACCTCGAATATCGTGGAGAACGCATTAAAAGTGATCGCCAATAATGAACTGCGTTTCCAAAAGGCGATCCATGCCAACAAAGAGCGTGGCGCCAGCCTGCATGTACAGGAGGTGCGTGACCCGGTTGAGGAAGGCCGGTATGTGCTGGATGAGATCCAGGGCAGGATCGATGCGGGGATAAAACCGGAGGATATTGCTGTTTTGTTCCGTATCCACACGGATGCAAGACCCCTTGTAGAAGGGCTGATGGAGCGTAAGATCCCGTTCCAGATGCGGGAGCATATGCCCAATATCTATAACCATTTTATAGCAAAGGATATCCGCACATATTTCAAGATGGCGCTGGGAAGCCGGGAGAGACAGGAATTTTTGCAGATCATGAACCGGCCGAAGCGCTATATCGGGAGGGACAGCCTGTCCGGGAAGACGGTCGCCTTTGAGGATCTGCGGAGGTTTTACTGTGATAAGGACTGGATGCTGGACCGCGTGGATCAGTTTGAGTGGGATCTGAAAATGCTGGTAAAGATGGCTCCCTATGCAGCGATCCAATATCTCCGGAAACGGATCGGATACGATGATTTTCTCAGGGAATATGCAAAGGAGAGAAGGGTAAAGAGCAGCGATCTTTTCGAGGTGCTGGCAGAGCTGGAGGAAGCAGCCCGCCCATATGCGACTCTGGAAGAATGGTTTACACACGTAGAAGAGTATACCAATGCATTAAAGCTCCGGGAAAAGAAGCGTGAGGAGATCCATGACGGAGTCCGTCTTATGACCATGCATGCCGCGAAAGGGCTGGAGTTTGATACGGTCTATATCATAGAAGCGAATGAGGGACAAATCCCTTACAAAAAGGCATTAAAGGAGCAGGGGGTAGAGGAGGAACGGCGGCTCTTTTATGTGGCAATGACAAGAGCGAAAGAACTGTTGAAGATCAGTTACGTGAAAAATAAAAACGGAAAGGAGACCTCTCCTTCCCGCTTTGTAGATGAATTATTCCTCGTCTAAATCCTCGTCCAGATCTTCAAATTCCTGGGTGTCGAGCCACTCGTCAAACTTGTCGGCGGCACGCTCATATTCATCATCATCCTCGATGTTCTCCAGCTCCGGTTCACCCGGAACACTTTCGGAGAAACGGTAGAGGAAAACCTGTCCGTCATCATTGCTGCCTTCCTCATCCAGTGGGAGCAGCGCGATATACTGCTGTCCTTCCACCTCATAGATGGTGAGTACGGCACACTCTAATTCCTCGTCATTATCCAGTGTCAGTGTTACGGTAAGTGATTCGTTTTCGTTCATAAATAATCTCCTTTATTCATCGGCTTATTCTGCAGTGAAAGCAGCGGACCTGTTAAGGAAGGATTCTTGTCTATCCTGCAGGTATATACTAACTCTAACAAAAAGACAGATAAAAAGCAAGGGAAAAACATAGAGCAGCAGCTATTGACATTGAAGAGAAACAAGGTAGAATGGAAGAGACGGGACTTGAGTTTAATTTTGATTAGGAGGATACCAGATGAAAAGAAGAATACTAAGCGTACTTTTTGCGGCGCTGCTGGCATCGGTGATGCTTGCGGGATGCAAGAAAAATGTAGGTACGCCTGAGGATAATGCAGTACAGGAAACAGAGGAGGATGCAGGTGAAGAAGAGCAGGAGGAGTACGATGGTTACATCTTCGGCTATAGCTGTATCGATATGGGAAACCCTTATTTTGATACTCTTAAGAAGTCCATCGAGACGACGCTTCATGAGGAGGAATATCAGCTGATCAGCAAGGATCCGGGATCTGATGCCGATCTTCAGGTGAAGCAGATCGGGGAGATGATCGAGGAAGGCGTTGATGCGGTATTTCTCTGTCCGGTAGACTGGGAGAAGATCACACCGGCGTTGGAAGCTCTAAAGGAGGCCGATATCCCTGTGATCAATATAGACACGCAGGTCAAACAGACAGATCTGGTCTCCGCTTATGTGGGATCTGATAATAAGAAGGCAGGGGCTCTGTGCGGAGAAGACCTGGTGAAGCAGCGCCCTGACGGAGGGAAGATCGTCATTTTGGAATGCCCTTCTATGAATTCCATCAACGAAAGAATCACAGGATTTGAGGGAGCGATCGTAAGCGCAGGATTCGAAGTGTTAGCAAGGGCGGATGTGAACGGAAAGCTGGATGAGGCTCAGGCAGAGATGAAGAAGATTTTAGCAGAGAACCCGCAGATCGATGCAGTGATGTGTGGAAACGACCAGATCGCACTGGGAGCAGTCAGAGCCATCGAGAAGGCCAATAGAAAAGATATCCTTGTATATGGCGTGGACGGCTCACCGGATGTGAAGAATGAACTGACGAAGCCGGGAACTTTGATGGAGGGAACCGGAGCACAGTCCCCGATCAATATCGGAAAAAAGGCGGTTGAGACAGGGATCAACATTCTGGAAGGAAAGGATTATGAGGAACAGATATACGAAGATACATTTTTCATCAATAAGGAAAATGTAGAGATGTATGGAACGGACGGATGGCAGTAATACAGGAAGAAAGGAACTTATGCGTATGAGAGAAGTGCAGGGATATCCATATCCGCTGGGGGTGACCATTAAAAAGGACAGGACGAATTTCGCGGCGGCAGTACCGGGAGGAAAGCCCTGCCAGCTGCTGATCTATAAGGCTGGCAGAGAAGAGCCTGAGTATGAGTTCGATCTTCCGGGAGAAAAGGCCGTGGGCGAGGTGCGGTTTCTGGCGCTGGAAGGATTTGATCCCCAGGAATACGAATACCTATACCGGGTGGAGGAAAAGCTGTGGATCGACCCTTATGTAAAGAAGCTGACGGGACATCACATTTTTGGGCTAAAGGAGGACTTTCAGGCCGGCCGGATACGTGGAAAGGCCAGCGCGGGGGAGTTTGACTGGGGAGATGATACGCGCCTTTCCATTCCCTATCATGAGGTAATCGCCTATAGTCTGCATGTGAGAGGGTTTACTATGCACAGCTCTTCCAGAGTGAAGCATAAGGGGACATTTTTGGGAGTAGCAGAGAAGATCCCTTATCTAAAGGAGCTGGGGATCAATCAGATCCAGTGTATGCCCGTCTACGAATTCGAGGAATACAGTGGTAATTACCGGAATTACTGGGGATATGGGAAAGGCAGGTATTTCGCGCCCAAAGCCGCATACAGTGCGTCGGGGTGCGCGTCACGGGAATTGAAGGAGATGGTAAAAGCATGCCACAGTGCAGGGATCGAGGTGGTGCTTGAAACTCCGTTTACGCCGGGGATCCTGCCGCAGATGGCGCTGGAGTGCCTGCAGTATTATATGCTGGAATACCATATTGACGGTTTTGTTGTAAATCCATACAATGTACCATGGGAGATGCTGATAAATGATCCGCTCTTAAAGGGTGTTAAAATCATGAAAAAAGAGGATGGTTTCCAGAATATCATGCGCCGTTTCCTGAAAGGCGATGAGGGGATGGTCAACGATGTGATCTGGGCACTGCGCCATAATACAAAGGAGGACGGGTGCTGTAATTATGTTACAACACATACGGGCTTTACACTGGCCGACCTGGTATCCTATGACGGCAAGCATAACGAAGCCAACGGGGAACAGAACCAGGATGGTCCTGACTATAACTACAGCTGGAACTGCGGAGTTGAAGGTCCCAGCCGTAAGAGGTCAGTGGCAGAGCTTCGCAAAAACCAGATGAAGAATGCCATGTTTCTTCTTCTGATGGCACAGGGAACACCATGTCTTTTGGCCGGGGATGAGTTTGGAAATACACAGAATGGAAATAATAATGTATACTGCCAGGATAATGAGCTTTCCTGGCTGAACTGGAACAAATTAAAGACTCAGGATGCCTTATTCCAATATGTGAAGGCGCTGATCGCTCTGCGCAGGGCCCATCCTGTCCTTCACCGGTCTGATATTCTATCAGGCCTGGATCAGACAGCCTGCGGAATTCCGGATGTGTCCTACCACGGAGAGAATGCCTGGAGGATACCGGCAGAGATCGCAAGCCGTCAGCTGGGAATCCTCTACAGCGGAAGCGGGATGAAGGATGAGGACTGTTTTATTGCCTATAATATGCATTGGGAAAAGCATTCCTTTGCACTTCCCACCCTTGGGAAAAAGAAAAAGTGGCATCAGGTCATGGAGACCCAGGAGGGAGTCCTCGCAGAGGAGCGGCTTCTTGAGGACCAGAAGATGATCGAATTAAAGCCAAGGAGCATCGTTCTTCTATTCGGCAGAAGTGCAGCAGACGAAGGGCCTGAATATGGTCAGGCAAATAGCAGAGAGGAAGGACATAAAAGGAAATGAAAGCAGTACAGCATTTTTGTACGATAACCAGACATAAAATTTTGGTGATGAAGGAGTGCTTCCGTGTTGGTTTATACAAACAAGGGCTCCTTCATGACCTTTCTAAGTACAGCTGGACCGAATTCAAGGTGGGATGTAAGTATTATCAGGGGGATCGCAGCCCGAATAATGCGGAGCGCGAAGAGACGGGATGTTCCCTTGCATGGCTTCATCATAAAGGGCGAAATAAGCACCATTATGAGTATTGGATCGATTATGGAGACAATAAGGATACAACAATGACAGGAATGAGGATGCCTGTCCGGTATGTGGTGGAGATGTTTTTAGACAGGATCGCTGCCAGTAAGATCTATAAAGGTGCGGAGTATAAAGACACAGACCCGCTTCTCTATTTCCAGGGCGGCAAGGGACAGTATCTGATGCACCAGGATACAGAGGCGCTCTTGGAGAGGCTTTTGAAAATGCTGGCAGTAAGAGGCGAGGAGGAAACCTTTCGCTACATTCGTCATGAGATCCTGGGAAAAGAAGAGAGCTGCACAGCGGGGGCACCCGATGCACAGATGCGGGGACTTGCGGATCATGAGATCGGAGATGAGAAGAAGAGTACCCAGGGCAGTAATGCATAAGGACGTAAGTATATAGAATAAGGCAGATGAACTTGGCCGTTGTAACGGAAGCGAGATCATCTGCCTTTTTGTATGCTTACCCCGGATAGTACATCTGAGTGTCCTGAATGTCGATCAATACCTCGTTTAGGTATTTCTTTGCCTGATATCTAGCCATCGGAAGATTCATATCTAGATAATTTCCACAGTCCTTTGCGCTTGCCCCGGGAACTTCGCCTTCAAAAGACGCGATATAAGCGAACATTTCGCGCATAAGCGGGACGATATCTGCGGATTCATAGTCACCGGCCAGAAGCAGGTAAAAGCCTGTGCGGCATCCCATAGGACCGAAGTAAAGAACCTTTTCCTTGTATTCTGAATGATTCCTCAAAAAAGTAGCACCGAGGTGCTCTAAAGTGTGGACTTCTGCCGTATTCATGACCGGTTCTTCGTTAGGATTCGTCATTCGGATATCGAAGGTCGTCACCGGATGCTCTTTTACAAGATCCTTTCTAGAGACGTAGAGACCTGGCACGAGTTTGTTATGATCTATGGTGAAGCTTGTTATTTTTTCCATAGGGATTCCTCCTTAAGATTTTCATTTGATACTACAGATTATTATAGCGGCAGATGGGATGAAAGACAAGCATGAAAAGCGAAATGCTCCGGCAGAAAAGCAGGAGACTGGTCAAAGAATGTATTCTGAAAACAGGGAGGAAACATTGACTGACAAGGAGGGAGTGTTTATACTTAATAAGGTATTATGGATCTGTATGCACAGATTCTATTATAAAACACATACAGGAGGCTTATAGAGATGAAATTATATATTGTCCGTCATGGAGAGACAGCGTGGAATAAATTAAAAAAGGTTCAGGGGCATTCAGATATCCCTTTAAATGAATATGGGGTCTATCTGGCTGAACAGACGGCTTTGGGACTGAGAGACGTCGAGTTTGACGCGGCATATACAAGTCCGCTGATCCGCGCCCGTCAGACTGCAGAAATCATTCTGTCAGGGAGGAATGTCCCGATTTATGATGAACCGAGGATCAAGGAGATCGGATTCGGTGTATGTGAGGGAATATGCTACAACGGGGAAGAGAAAGATCCTGTCAGGGATGTATTCAATAAATTTTTTACCGATACTGCCAACTATAAAACACCTGAGGGCGGTGAATCTATTCAGGAAGTAGGAGAGCGGGTCCGTGAATTTCTAGAAGAATTATATGGAAAGGAAGAAGCGAAAGACCAAAGCATTCTGATTTCTACCCATGGGGCAGCGTTGACGGCCATGTTGAACTCTATCAAAGGGAAAGAGGATATTGGAGATTTCTGGGGAAAAGGGGTGCCAAAGAACTGCTCTGTGACAGAGGTTCAAGTAATTGACGGCAGGCCGGAAATACTCGAGGAAGGGAAAATATTTTATTAATGAAGAACCCCATACACAAAATGGCGCTGTCCGAGGCAGACAGTGCCTTATTTTTTCCTTGATTTTCGAAAAGGTTATTTCATTTACTTTCACTTTGCCTTTCTAATCGAAAACTGGTAAAATATACCAGACAGCACTCCCGTACAAATGTGCGATAATAGTAGTGTCGTAAAAGGAGGGAAAGGAATGCACAAAAGCTTTGGTTATGTCAGGGTATCTTCAAAAGACCAGAATGTAGAACGACAGTTGGTTGCGATGGAGCCCTTGAAGATACCGGATAAGAATCTTTATGTGGAGAAGATATCAGGGAAAGATTTTGACAGACCGGAATATAAAAGACTTCTGAAAAACTTAAAAAAGGATGACGTATTATATGTGAAGTCTATAGACCGGCTGGGCAGAAATTACGAGGATATCATAGAGCAGTGGAGATACATAACGAAGGAGATCGGAGCAGATATTGTGGTGATCGATATGCCGCTTTTGGATACCCGCAAGGGAAAAGATCTGGTAGGAACACTGATCGCGGATATCGTACTTCAGCTTTTGTCCTTTGTGGCACAGAGTGAGAGGGAAAGCATCCGGCAGAGACAGGCTGAGGGAATAGCGGTAGCAAAGGCGAAAGGGGTACATTTTGGCAGGAGATGCCTAAAGATACCTAATTCCTTTGAGCTTGTATATGGGCAGTGGAAACGGCAGGAGATCAGCGCAAGAGAAGCCTCCAGAAGGCTGCATGTGGACTTTAAAACATTTAAAAAGTGGTGCATCCAGAAAGAACAAATGTAAAAATATGGAAGAAATAATGTAGAAAAAGGTAGACTTTATTCTGCATTATTGTTAATATAATAATACATGGATGCATTTGTTGATGAAAAAGGTAGACTTTGGTCTACAAATGCATTCATATACGTTTTAAACAAAAAAGTATTATTCAATCTTGGGTAAGAGTAACATAATCCCTAAAAAAAATCACTTATTCCATATACGATAATCTTAACAATAATGCAGAATAAAGTCTACCTTTTTCATCAACAAATGCATCCATGTATTATTATATTAACAATAATGCAGAATAAAGTCTGCTTTAATCCGCAGTACCATAAGGAGGAGTAGTTATGTCAAAAGAAGAGGGGCTGTTAGAAGTCCTGACACATCAGGTAGGTGCGAATTATATATCGGATCTGAGAAAGAACGTGTTTCATGATCCGCTTATCAAAGTGATCGAAAACTTGGAAAGTTCCGCCTATTCTATTGCTGAGTGGCGTGATGTGTTAGACTATCTGTCAGGCAGGAAGCCGGAGATCAGGAGCTCAGAGGAAGGGAAAAAAGCGCTGCTTGAGGCCTTGGAAGAAGCGTAAAGGATAAAAAGATAAGAATAAAAAGGAGTACTCTGCTAAAGCTGCAGGGTACTCCTTTTGTGATCCGGATGTCTTCTAGTCTTCATCTTCTGTTTCTACAGTATAAGTATATCTCTTTCTTGCCATCTCATCGCTCTCAAGGTATTCGTCATAAGTTGTGATCTTATCGATCAGCTTACCGCCCGGGACGATTTCCATGATACGGTTGGCTGTAGTCTGGACGATCTGATGGTCGCGTGAGGTAAAGAGCAGCACACCCGGGAATTTGATCATTCCATTATTCAGAGCCGTGATGGATTCCATATCCAGGTGGTTGGTCGGCTCATCAAGGAGCAGGACATTCGCGCCGGAGATCATCATTTTGGAAAGCAGGCAGCGCACCTTTTCACCACCTGACAAAACCTTTAAACGTTTCACGCCGTCTTCCCCTGCAAACAGCATTCTGCCCAGGAAGCCGCGGACATAAGTAGCATCCTTATCATCAGAGTATTGAGTCAGCCATTCTGTGATCGTGTAATCGTTATCGAATTCGCCGCCGAAATCCTTCGGGAAGTAAGCCTGTGAGGTGGTAATTCCCCATTTATATGTCCCCTCGTCCGGTTCCATTTCGCCGATGAGGATCTTGAACAATACAGTCTTGGCAACCTCGTTGCTGCCGACAAAAGCAACCTTATCATCGTGTCCCAGTGTAAAGGAGATATTGTCCAGTATCTTCTCGCCGTCAATCGTCTTGGAAAGCCCTTCTACTGTGAGGACCTCGTTTCCGATCTCACGTTTTGGACGGAAATCGATGTAAGGATATTTTCTGCTGGAAGGCTTGATCTCATCCAGCTCGATCTTTTCCAAAGCCTTCTTTCTGGAAGTAGCCTGTTTAGACTTGGAAGCATTGGCACTGAACCGGGAAATAAATTCCTGCAGCTCTTTGATCTTTTCTTCCTTCTTCTTGTTGGCTTCTTTCATCTGGCGGATCAGGAGCTGGCTGGACTCATACCAGAAATCGTAGTTGCCGGCATAGAGCTGGATCTTGCCGTAGTCGATGTCTGCGATCTGTGTACATACCTTGTTCAGGAAGTAACGGTCATGAGATACAACGATCACGGTATTCTCGAAGTTGATCAAAAATTCCTCCAGCCATGCGATCGCATCCAGGTCCAAGTGGTTAGTAGGCTCGTCCAGAAGCAGGATGTCAGGATTTCCGAATAATGCCTGGGCAAGGAGGACCTTGACCTTCTCGGGACCTGTTAAGTCCTTCAGATACTTATAGTGGAGCTCCGTTTCGATGCCCAGTCCGTTTAACAAAGTAGCGGCATCAGATTCTGCCTCCCAGCCGTTCATGGTAGCAAATTCCGCTTCCAGTTCACTGGCCTTGATTCCGTCTTCATCTGTAAAATCTTCCTTTGCGTAGATGACTTCCTTTTCTTTCATGATTTCATACAGACGTGCATTTCCCATGATAACCGTATCCAGCACCGTATATTCGTCATATTTAAAATGATCCTGCTGCAGGAAGGAAAGACGCTCACCCGGAGTGATGACTACCTCTCCCTTTGTCGGCTCTAACTGGCCGGACAGGATCTTTAGGAATGTGGATTTTCCGGCACCGTTGGCACCGATCATCCCGTAACAGTTTCCTTCTGTGAACTTGATGTTCACGTCCTCAAACAGCGCTTTTTTTCCAACGCGCAATGTCACATTATTTGCACTGATCATGTTCATAATCTCCTTTAAAAAATCGTGTTCAGACTGCACGGAAAGCTACCTATAAAATGCAGGACCGCGCAGTTACTTTTATCCCAACGCTTATATTAACACGAGATGCAGGGAAATAGCAAGGTTTCCGTATGTTTTCGGGAAATTTAACAAGATTGAGGTTTTCGAATTGGGAAAATCGTTATATAATGGGAACATAAAAGCGAGGAGGCATAAAAAATGCAGAAAGCAACATTAGTACTGGAGGGCGGCGCTACCAGAGGAGTATTCACATCAGGCGCATTGGATTACCTGATGGAGAAGGAATTATATATGTCACACGTGATCGGTGTTTCGGCGGGCGCCTGCAATGCAGTAGATTATGTATCAAGACAGCCGGGCAGGACAAGGGACTGCATGATACCGACAGATAAGAGCGGGAATTATTATTATGGCTTCCGCAAGTTTGTGAAGGAAAAGAGCCTGATGAACATGGATCTGATCTTCGATGTTTTTCCTAATCAGCTGATTCCTTTTGATTATGATGCATATTTTCAATCCGGGATGGAGTGCGAGCTTGTGGCAACAAACTGTCTGACAGGCAAGGCAGAGTATTTTAACGAAAAGAAAAGCAGGGAGAGGCTGATGAAGGTCTGCCGTGCATCCTGCAGCATGCCGCTGGTCACTCCGATTGTAAATATTGAGGACGTACCGTATCTGGATGGCGGGCTGGCAGACAGCGTGCCTCTGAAAAGAGCACTGGACAAAGGCAATGAGAAGATCGTGGTTATGCTCACAAGGAATGCGGGATATCGGAAAAAGACAGTGTCCAAGGGGATGGCAGAGGTATACCGAAAGGCTTACAGCTCCTATCCAAAGCTCGTGAAGGCAATCCTTCGGAGAAGCTTTTATTATAACCGGACGATGAACCAGCTGGAGGCATTGGAGAGGGAAGGAAAGATTTTTGTTCTGCGACCGCTCGTGAAGCCGGTGGCAAGGCTGGAACGAAACAAAGAAACGCTGACTGCGTTTTATGACCATGGCTATCAGCTGATGGAAAAAGAATACAGCCGGCTGATGGAATATCTGAAAAAGTAAAGACAGGAGGTATCATCCATGAATCTGTATGAACATCACATTTCTACACAATATGCACAGCAGATGATGAAAGTGACGAATATGGTGAGGGAGGATGTGGCGAAAAGCGGCATAAGGGACGGGATCGTCGTAGTATTTTCTCCCCATACGACGGCAGGATTTACGATCAATGAGAATGCGGATCCGGATGTCGTACACGACATGCTCCATGGGTTTGAAGAAGTATTCCCCACAGAAGCACCGTTTTACCGGCATGCGGAGGGCAATTCCCATGCACATATGAAGACCACGATGACAGGACCGTCTCAGACACTGGTCCTGCATGACGGAGAGATTCTCTTTGGGATCTGGCAGGATTTGTATTTCTGCGAATATGACGGCCCGAGGAACCGCAGGTTTTTTGTGAAGATCATAGAGGGGTAGGGATTATGGCGAAAAAGACACTGAATTACACACAGAACAGAGAGCTTTCCTGGCTGCGTTTCAACCAGAGGGTGCTGGAGGAGGCAAGGGATGAGAACGTGCCGCTTCTGGAAAGGATGAAGTTCGTTGCCATCTTTACAAGCAATCTGGATGAGTTCTTCATGATCCGCGTAGGCAGCCTGTATGACATGGCCTCAGTGGATAATAAAAGCGTGGATTTAAAGTCCGGCCTGACACCCCAGGAGCAGCTGGATGCCATTTATGCAGCTGTGGCCCCGCTGTATAAGGAGCGGGATAAGACTTATGCAGAGATCAAAAAGCAGCTTCATCCTTACGGCGTATGCGGCTTGGATTTTAAGGAGCTGGAGCCGCAGGAGAAGAAATACGTTAAGAAGTATTTCAAGGAGCAGATCCTGCCGGTATTATCCCCCCAGATCGTGGATGCGAACCATCCGTTCCCGCATCTGCTCAATAAAGATATTTATGTGGTTGCTGACCTGAAATTTGAAAATAAAAGCATGATGGGAATCGTGCCGGTGCCCCAGTTTATCTCGGATATCCTGTATCTGCCGGGGCACGATATCCGCTACATCCGGATGGAAAAGGTAATTATGGAATATCTGGATATTGTGTTTGAGCAGTATCAGGTCTCCGGGAAGAATTATATCTGTGTTACCCGCAATGCGGATGTCTCACCGGATGATGAGGCTTATGCCGACAGCGAAGATTTCAGGTTTATCATGAAGGAGACTCTCCACAAGCGGAGAAGGATGGCAGTGGTACGTCTGGAAGTGGCGAATCCTCTTACGAAGGAGATGGAGAAGTATTTCTGTGACAAGTTCAACATCACGCCGGAATGCATTTTCCGTACAAAGATGCCGATGAAGCTGGAATTTATGTTTGCCATAGCGGAAAAGGTGCCGGTTTCTATGAAACGCTCCCTGATCGATGAGCCGTTTACCCCTCAGCCGTCCGCCTGCGTGGCGGAGGGAAGTGTGATGGCACAGGTGAAGAAGCGGGACATCCTCCTATCGTACCCTTACGAGAGCATGGAGCCGTTTTTACAGATGATCCGGGAAGCATCGGTTGATCCGAATGTCATGACCATCAAGATTACAATCTACCGCCTGGCGAAGAAGACGAGGCTGGTGGAATACCTGTGTGCTGCGGCTGAGAATGGAAAAGAGGTTACGGTCCTGATCGAACTGAGGGCGCGCTTTGATGAACAGAATAACATTGACTGGTCTGAGCGTATGGAAGAGGCAGGATGCCGTGTGATCTATGGGTTCGAGGGATATAAGGTGCATTCCAAGATCTGCCTGATCACCTACAGGAATAAGAATGAGATCAAATACATCACGCAGATAGGGACCGGGAATTACAATGAGAAGACGGCTAAGATGTATACAGATTTTTCCCTGATGACAGCCAGCCAGGCGATCGGTGAGGATGCGGCGGTATTCTTTAAGAATATGTCCATCGGCAATCTGGACGGTGCATACCAGCATCTGATCGTCTCTCCGACCAGCTTAAAGCCGAAGGTGCTGATGCTGATGGATGAGGAGATTAAAAAAGGCACTGAAGGCAGGATCATCATGAAGATGAATTCTGTAACCGATATGGATTTTATCAATAAGGCGGCAGAAGCCTCCAGGGCAGGCGTGAAGATCGATCTGATCGTGCGGGGGATCTGCTGTATCCTTCCGGGAATCCCGGGGGAAACGGAGAATCTGACCGTTACCAGTATTGTAGGACGTTATCTGGAGCATCCAAGGGTATTCGTTTTTGGGCAGGGGGTGGATCAGAAGGTCTATATCGGTTCTGCCGACATGATGACGAGAAACACAGAAAAGCGTGTTGAGGTTGCATGCCCGATCTATGACGAAGCTATCAAAAAACGCCTGGTACGCAGTCTTGGCGTAATGCTTTCGGATAATGTAAAGGCAAGAGTGATGCTAAGCGACGGAACATATCAGAAAAAGGAGCCGTCGGACAAAATAATCAATTCCCAGGAGGTCTTTATGAAGGAGGCTCTGCGTGCAAAGCGGCCTCAGCAGAAGATTGAGAAGCCTTCCTTCCTGAAACGGCTGAAAAGGCTGTTCCGGTAAAGAAGAGAAGACGTTAGGAGAAAGAGTGTTTGACAGGAGGAGTTCAAAATGAGCAGCTTAGAGAAAAGAGAATTTGGAACAACACAAGATGGGAGAACAGCATATCTCTATACATTGGAGAGCCAGAGTGGTATGAAGATCACGGTCACGGATTTTGGGGCAGCACTGGTGAATCTGTATGTGCCGGATAAAGACGGAAAGCTAAGGGATGTGGTGCTTGGATATGACGACGTGAAGCTGTACGAAGAAGGGGGCCAGGCTTTTGGGGCACCTGTTGGAAGAAGTGCAAACCGGATCGGCGGTGCATCCTTTGAGCTCAACGGTGTGGCCTATCAGCTGACAAAGAACGATAATGGGGAGAACAACCTGCACAGCGGCAATGAGTATTATTATAAACGTTTCTGGGAGGTGGCAGAGGAAAAGGAAGATTCCATCACCTTTGTACTCCACAGTCCGGACAAAGACCAGGGATATCCGGGAGCACTGGATATGCATGTCACGTATGAGCTGACGTGTGATGGGGGGCTGCGCATGAGCTATGAGGCGGTGCCTGATCAGGATACGGTCATCAATATGACGAACCACAGTTATTTTAATCTTGGCGGCCATGACAGTGGTGATGTGCTGGGACATAAGATCATGGTCAACGCAGACTATTTTACAAGGGCGGATGCACAGTCGATCCCGACAGGGGAATTGGTAGAGGTAACAGGTACTCCAATGGACTTTAGAACCCCCTGTGCGATCGGTGACAGGATCGATGCAGATTACGAGGCTACACGGCTTGGAGGTGGATATGACCACAACTGGGTATTGAAAAATGATGGAAAATTTGCTAAAGTAGCTGAGGCTGCAAATGATGAAAGTGGAATCGTGATGGAGGTCTTCACGGATCTGCCGGGAATGCAGGTCTATACGGCCAATTTTCTGGATCATGAGCCGGGCAAGGGAGGATGTACATATCAGAGACGTGCGGCGGTATGTTTCGAGACGCAATACTTCCCGGATGCCATCCATCATGATAATTTTGCAAGCCCGGTATGCAGGGCAGGAGAGACTTACAGGACTGTCACAGAATACCGGTTTGATAGACTATAAAGAGAAAAGCAGGCAGTATAAGTATTTATGGGGAAATCAGTATATATTGCGGAGAAGCCGAGTGTGGCTCAGGAATTCGCAAAGGCATTAAAATTGAATACAAAGCGCAGAGACGGGTATCTGGAATCTGATGAAGCGATCGTGACCTGGTGCGTCGGACACCTGGTCACGATGAGCTACCCGGAGGTGTATGATCCGGCTCTGAAAAGATGGAGTCTGAATACACTGCCTTTTATACCGGAGAACTTTAAGTATGAGGTGATCCCGGCGGTGGCGAAGCAGTTCCAGATCGTGAGTGGCCTTCTGAACAGAGAGGATGTGGACACCATTTACGTGTGCACCGACTCCGGGCGGGAGGGAGAATACATCTACCGATTGGTGGAACAGGAAGCACAGGTGGAAGGAAAGAACAGGAGGCGTGTCTGGATCGACTCTCAGACAGAAGAGGAGATCCTGCGCGGGATCCGGGAAGCCAAGGATCTGTCGGAGTATGATAACTTAAGCGCTTCCGCTTATTTAAGGGCAAAAGAAGACTATCTGATGGGAATTAATTTTTCCCGTCTGCTGACCTTGAAATATGGGAACAGCATCTCAAATTATCTGCATACTAAATATGCAGTCATTTCTGTAGGACGTGTCATGACCTGTGTGCTGGGAATGGTCGTACGCAGGGAAAGAGAAATCCGTGATTTCGTAAAGACGCCGTTTTACCGTGTCCTAAGCACGATCGAGGCACAGGGGCAGACATTTGAAGGGGAGTGGAGGGCTGTGAAAGGCTCCCGGTATTTTGAATCCTTCGATTTATATAAGGAGAATGGCTTTAAGAAAAGGGAGAAAGCAAAGGAATTGGTGGACTATCTAAAGGA
This sequence comes from Faecalicatena sp., assembly GCF_058819085.1. Classification (NCBI taxonomy): domain Bacteria; kingdom Bacillati; phylum Bacillota; class Clostridia; order Lachnospirales; family Lachnospiraceae; genus Faecalicatena; species Faecalicatena sp. The sequence continues at coordinate 212,757 of NZ_JBZUUL010000049.1, read as the reverse complement.
TCCGGAACCGGTGAGCTGTCAGATCGTGTCGATCGAGAAGAAGAAGGAGAAGAAGAATCCTCCTCTTCTCTATAATCTGGCGGAGCTGCAGAATGACTGCTCGAAACGGTTTAAGATCAGTCCGGATGAGACCCTGCGGATCGTGCAGGAGCTTTATGAGAAGAAACTGGTCACTTATCCAAGAACAGATGCCAGGGTGCTGTCAACTGCGGTGGCAAAGGAGATCAGCAGGAATTTAAACGGACTGTCCAAGTATCCGATGGCAGCGCCGTATCTTAAGGACATCCTGACATTTGGAAGTCATAAAGGGCTTGCCAAGACCAGATATGTCAACGACAAACAGATCACAGATCATTATGCCATCATTCCCACGGGCCAGGGATTAAGTGCCCTGAAATCGGTTTCTGCAACGGCAGGAAAAGTATATGACTGTATCGTGCGTCGGTTCTTAAGTATTTTCTACCCTCCGGCCGTATATCAGAAGGTTGCACTTACAACAAAGATCAAGGAAGAATGCTTCTTTTCCAGTTTTAAAGTTCTGGCAGAAGAGGGATATCTGAAAGTCGTGGGCATTCCGCAGACGAAGAAGAGCAGTGCCTCTGCAGGAAATGGAAGCACAGAGTCAGACGAAACGGATGCCGGGAATTCTGAGCCACAGGATACCAAAGAGGAGCAGTCCCAGGATCTGGATACCAGTTTTTTCCAGGTGATCCAAGGCCTGAAAAAAGGAGCGGTGCTCCCGGTGAAGGCTCTTGAGATCAAAGAAGGTGAAACCTCACCGCCAAAGAGATATAATTCAGGTTCCATTATCCTGGCCATGGAAAATGCAGGACAGCTTATTGAAGACGAAGAACTCCGCGCCCAGATCAAGGGAAGCGGGATCGGAACCAGTGCCACCAGGGCGGAGATACTTAAGAAATTGATACATATCAAGTATCTGGCTCTGAATAAGAAGACTCAGATCATTACACCGACCCTTCAGGGGGAGATGGTGTTTGATGTGGTGGAAAATTCCATCAAGTCTCTGTTGAATCCGGAACTGACAGCGAGCTGGGAGAAGGGGCTGAATTATGTGGCTGAGGGTGAGATCACGCCAGATGAATACATGAAAAAGCTGGATCATTTCATCATCAGCCGTACAAACGGAGTGAAGGGATTGAATAATCAGTACCAGCTGCGGGGCTGCTACGACAGGGCTGCGCAGTTTTACAAAAAGCAGGGGGCAAAAAAGTAAAACAGATAGGTAACCCACACTTGGTTCCAGGAACAACGGCAATGTGATAAGGAGGAATAGGCATGAGAGAAGTATTAGTGACAATTCCGGTTGAACCACAGCATAAGATATGTTTAGAGAATGCGGTATCAGCAGCCGACGGAGGCCGTGATCTGCACTTTACTTATCTTGCGAAGGCAGATGTGACGCAGGAAATAGTAGAGGAAGCGGAGGTGATCCTGGGGAATGTAGATCCTAAGTATTTAAGACGGGCAGGAAAGCTAAAACTGCTGCAGCTGGACAGCGCCGGTGCGACTTCATATACAGCGCCCGGAATCATGCCGCCGGGGGCACAGCTTGCTAATGCGACCGGGGCCTATGGCCTTGCTGTGTCGGAGCATATGCTGGCAGCGGTATTGATGCTGATGAAAAAACTGCATCTTTATCAGAAAAATATGCAGAGCCACATGTGGAGAGACGAAGGCCGGGTGACCTCTATCAGCGATTCCGTTACACTCGTGATCGGTCTTGGTGATATCGGAGGACAGTTTGCACAGAAAATGCATGCTTTGGGAAGCCATGTGATCGGTGTTCGCAAAAACTGTGCTAAAAGGCCTGACTATGTGGATGAAATGTACCAGATGGATGAATTGGATTCTCTTTTAGGCAGAGCAGATATTGTTGCCTGTTTCCTTCCGGGCACTTCCCAGACCTCTCACTTGATGAATAAAAAGCGGATAGCACAGATGAAGGAGGGGGCACTCCTGCTCAATGCGGGGAGGGGCAGCCTGATCCCTACAAAAGATCTATGCGAGGCATTATTCAGCGGTAAGCTGGGCGGTGCGGCTATTGATGTGGCAGAACAGGAGCCGCTGCCGGAAGATTCCCCGTTGTGGGATGCACCAAATCTGCTGGTAACCCCGCATATTTCAGGCAGCTATCACATGAGGCAGATCCTGGAGTTGATCGTGGAGATTGCCGCAGAGAATTTAAAGGCAGTTATATCCGGCTGCCAGATAAAGAATGAAGTAGATTTTCAGACCGGCTACAGGAAATTCCAGGAGCCGGAAGATATTTAGGAGGAGATTATCATGATACAATTAACTGTAAAAGAACTTTACACACTGGAGGAGACCATCGCGAAGGATATTTTTGAGGGAGTCACCTATCCGTGGGAGGTACTCCCTAAGATCAGCGGTTTTATCCTGGAACTGGGCGCGAAATTAAATGCAGAGGAATATGAAAAGCGCGGTGAGAATATCTGGATCGCAAAATCTGCGAAAGTTGCACCTACAGCATCCATCACCGGCCCGACGATCATTGGGAAAGATGCGGAGATCAGACATTGTGCCTTTATCAGGGGCAATGCGATCGTTGGTGAAGGAGCAGTGGTGGGAAATTCCACTGAACTTAAAAATGTCATTTTATTCAATAAAGTACAGGTTCCGCACTACAATTATGTTGGAGACTCTATTCTCGGATACAAATCCCATATGGGGGCAGGTTCCATTACTTCCAACGTAAAGTCTGATAAAAAGCTGGTAGTTGTGAAGACGCCGGAGGGAAACATTGAAACGGGCATGAAGAAATTCGGCGCCATGCTGGGCGATGAAGTAGAAGTTGGCTGCGGGAGCGTCCTGAATCCGGGAACTGTGGTAGGCAGCCACACAAATATCTATCCATTGTCATCTGTCAGAGGATACGTGCCGGCAGGCAGCATTTATAAGAAACAAGGTGAAGTAGTGGAAAAACAAGACTAGAGAGGTGCGAAAGGTCAGAGGTTTTTGACTGGTGCTTTGTTATTACAGTCCACTTGGCTGCTAACCCATAGCAGACGGGTGGACTGTAACGTTTTAAGTTTTCATCTAAGCTTTAAAATGTTACTCCGTCGAAATTCCCTCTGGTAAATGAAAGTGCCATATGATATAATAATTCCATCAACCGGCATTTCATGAAAATTCTATTTTTCTGATAATTCAGGCATATCGCCGTAGAATTCAAGTTGATAAAATCCAAAGAGAATGGTCGTGATGCTTATGAGTGTAGTGTCTCTTTATTGAAAACGCATAGGGTGCATGTTAAAATAAGGAGGACAATGTATGGCAGAAGCCAAAAGAAAGCAAAGCAGTAAAAGAAAAAAGAAGAAAGAAAAGCAGTGTAACCGGAAATATAAGGACAGCTTGTTCCGTATTATATTCCATGATAGGAAAGATCTTCTTGAATTATATAATGCTGTGAATGGAACGGATTATAAGAAGGAAGAGGATTTAGAGATTACGACTCTGGATGGAGCCATCGGGGTGAAGGTGAAGAATGACATCTCTTTTCTTATCGGAACGACGATGAATCTTTACGAACATCAAAGTACAAAAAATCCGAATATGCCTCTCCGCGGAGTTTTTTATCTGAGTACGCTCTATCAGGAGTACATGAATGAAAACTGGCCGGATATTTATGGCAGCAGGCAGATAAAGCTGCCGTTTCCCCAGTATATTGTGTTCTACAATGGGACAAGTGAAGAGGCGGACCGCAGTGAACTTTATTTGCGGGATGCGTTTTTGGGCCCCGCAGACGGCCGTGCCCCCTGTATTGACTGTACAGCAGTGATGCTGAACATTAATTACGGTCATAATAGGGAGTTGATGGAGAGATGTGAGGCGCTGCAGGGATATGCGTTTTTTGTGGAAAATGTGCGCAGCTGTCTTGCAAAAGGGATGGAACTGGACACCGCTGTGGAGGTGACAATCGAAATGTGTATGAAACAGGGCATTTTATCAGGAATTCTAAAAAAATATCGCAGAGAGGTGAAGCGTACTATGATTTTGGAATATGATGAAGAACTTCACAGGATATACGAAGAAAAGTACCATCAGGAGGAATTGGAAAAGGCAAAAGCAAAGGTGGAAAAAGAGGCTCTTGAGAAGGGATTATCGCAAGGAATATCACAGGGAATATCACAGGGGATATCACAAGGGATATCACAGGGATATGCAGAGGCGGTATTGGAGCTATTGTCAGAGAAAGGAGCTGTTTCAAAAGAGCTCCGAGAACAAATATTGGAAGAGAAAGACGTAGAAGTTCTGAAAAAGTATCTCAAGACTGCAGGCAGCGTAGATACTGTGGAAGAATTTGCAAAGAATAGGCTTTAATCCACAGCTATGCTGCGGACCCGCCCGTCAGGGCAGGGGTTACGGGATGCCCCATGGGTAGGCCTTAATCCGCAATTTATTGCGAAAGATATCTAAGCAAAAAAGAGAATAAAAATGAGATAAGTCCTGATTAATGGACATGTAATGTTGTATAATAAATTTATAAAATTGTTGTTGACATTTGACAACAAGTATAATAGTATATTAATAGAAAACGAACAATTGTTCGAAAGATGAGAAGGAGAAGTTTTTGATTATGGCAAATAGTAATGAAGATAAGAAGAAAGCGTTGGATGCAGCGATAGCGAAGTTAGAGAAGGATTTTGGTAAAGGAACGGTTATGAAGCTGGGAGAGTCGGGAGCTCAGGTTGCGGTTGAGACCGTACCGACAGGGTGTCTAAGCCTTGATCTGGCATTGGGGCTTGGTGGAGTTCCAAAAGGCCGTGTGATCGAGGTTTACGGACCAGAGTCCAGTGGTAAGACGACAGTTGCACTACATATGATCGCAGAAGTACAGAAGCGGGGCGGAATCGCCGGATTTATTGATGCTGAGCATGCACTGGACCCGGTATATGCTAAGAATATCGGGGTGGATATCGACGAATTATATATTTCCCAGCCAGACAGTGGTGACCAGGCCCTTGAGATCGCAGAGACGATGGTGCGTTCCGGAGCGATCGATATCATTGTTATCGACTCTGTTGCAGCCCTGGTTCCGAGACAGGAGATCGAAGGGGATATGGGAGACAGCCACGTAGGTCTTCAGGCAAGGCTGATGTCCCAGGCACTGAGAAAGCTGACGCCGGTTATCAGTAAGTCTAACTGTGTTGTGATCTTTATCAACCAGTTACGTGAAAAGGTTGGCGTTATGTTTGGAAATCCAGAGACAACGACCGGAGGCCGTGCATTGAAATTCTATGCATCTGTCCGTATGGATGTCAGAAGGATCGAGACATTAAAGCAGAGCGGTGAGATGGTAGGTAACCGTACCCGTATCAAGATTGTGAAGAATAAGATCGCGCCCCCTTTCAAAGAAGCCGAGTTTGATATTATGTTTGGTAAAGGAATCTCTAAAGAAGGGGATATCCTTGATCTGGCAGCAGGGATCGATGCTGTGAATAAGAGTGGTGCATGGTATGCGTATAACGGTGAGAAGATTGGACAGGGAAGAGAGAATGCCAAAGCATACCTCGCCGAACATCCGGAATTGATGGAGGAGCTGGATCATAAAGTACGCACCTATTACAAGTTGAATGGGGGAGACGAGGATGAGACAGAAGCAAGTGATTTAAAGCTTGCGAAGAAAGCAAAGGAACCTGCAAAAGTAAAGGCAGCAGATAAGGCAGAAAAAAGTGCGGCAGACAGCCCAGCTGTTAAAGCAGAATAGGATGGGGTCATGACGGTTACAAAGTTAGAGCCTGTAACAAAGATGAAATATAAAGTATTCCTGGATGAGGAGTTCGCCTTCGTGTTATACAAGGGCGAACTCTCACGTTATGGTATTCGTGAAGGGGTACAGGTTGAAGAGGAACTTCACCGGAAGATCATGGATGAGATCATATTGAAGCGTGCTAAGCTTAGGGCTATGCATCTTCTGGAAGATATGGACCGCACGGAGCTGGGACTGAGGGATAAACTAAAACAAGGACTGTACCCACAGGAAGCAATCGAGGGGGCAGTCCAATATGTGAAGTCCTTCGGATATATTGACGATCTCCAATACGCAAGACGTTTCATTGAAAGCAGAAAGCAGATGAAGAGCAGACGTGAGATCTATGCTCAGCTATGCAGTAAAGGTGTTGCATCGGAGCTGATCGAGATCGCTTTTGAGGATTGCTATGAGACTGGCGGAGAAAAGGATGCTATTTTACAGCTAATACGCAAAAAAAGAGTTGATCCGGCACGGGCAACAGAGGAAGAAATGCGCAAATTATATGGGTATTTGGCCCGAAAAGGATTCCGATATGACGATATCCGTCAAGTGATACAAAATTGTGATGAGAATGCTTGACATAGTTGTGAAAACAGTATAAAATTTAACTGTTGTATTTTAAAGCAAAATGTACAATGAAAATTGAATAAGGAGGTGCTCCTGTGCCAACAATGATTAGTATTGTTATTGCCGTAGCCCTCGCGTTGATAGTTGGTATTATTACTCACTTTGTAACGGTTTCCAATTTAAAGAACAATGCCGAGTCCAAGATTGGGAATGCCGAAGCAAAGGCAAGAGAGATTATCGATGATGCCGTAAAGACTGCTGAGACAACGAAAAAAGAAGCTCTTTTGGAAGTGAAGGAAGAGTCTATCAAGACGAAGAATGAACTGGAAAAAGAGACGAAGGAAAGAAGAGCCGAGTTGCAGCGCTATGAGAAGAGAGTGCTCGCAAAGGAAGAGGCCGTGGATAAACGGTCAGAGGCGATCGAACAGCGGGAAGTTAAATTTACAGCAAAAGAAGAACAACTAAAACAGCGTGAAGCAAAGGTAGAAGAACTCAGTCAGAAGAGAGTACAGGAACTAGAAAGAATCTCAGGACTTACCTCCGAACAAGCAAAAGAATATCTGTTGAAAACTGTTGAAGAAGATGTGAAGCATGACACGGCTAAGATGGTCAGAGAGCTGGAGTCACAGGCGAAGGAAGACGCGGACAAGAAGGCAAAGGAATATGTTGTCAATGCGATCCAGAGATGTGCGGCGGACCATGTGGCTGAGACTACAATTTCTGTAGTGCAGCTCCCGAGTGATGAAATGAAGGGAAGGATTATCGGACGAGAGGGACGTAATATCAGAACTCTCGAGACTTTAACCGGTGTCGAACTGATTATCGACGACACACCGGAAGCAGTCGTATTATCCGGCTTTGATCCGATCAGAAGGGAAGTTGCAAGAATCGCCCTTGAAAGATTGATTGTGGATGGACGTATCCATCCTGCAAGAATCGAGGAGATGGTAGAGAAAGCACAAAAAGAAGTGGACACCATGATCAGGGAAGAAGGAGAGGCAGCAGCATTGGAAGTTGGTGTGCCGGGAATTCATCCGGAACTGATTCGTCTGTTAGGACGTATGAAGTTCAGAACAAGTTATGGTCAGAATGCCCTGAAGCATTCTGTCGAGGTTGCACAGTTATCAGGACTTCTTGCCGGCGAGATCGGTTTAGATGTCAGGATGGCGAAGCGTGCAGGTCTTCTGCATGATATCGGCAAATCGATCGACCACGATGTGGAAGGTTCACATATTCAGATTGGTTCAGACCTCTGCAGGAAGTATAAAGAGTCTGCAACAGTCATCAATGCAGTGGAAGCTCATCATGGAGATGTAGAGCCGCAGACATTGATCGCATGTGTTGTGCAGGCAGCGGATACGATTTCTGCAGCAAGACCAGGTGCAAGAAGAGAAACAATTGAAACATACACAAACAGATTGAAACAATTAGAAGAGATCTCAAACCAGTTTAAAGGTGTTGAGAAGTCTTTTGCTATTCAGGCAGGTAGAGAGATTCGAGTAATGGTAGTTCCAGAACAAGTATCTGATGATGACATGGTACTTATGGCTAGAGAAATTGCAAAACAGATTGAATTTGAGTTGGAATATCCAGGCCAGATCAAAGTAAATGTAATCCGTGAGTCACGAGTTACAGATTATGCTAAATAATCCATATCAGATAGGAATTGAATGTACAGCCCTTGTCGAAAGACAAGGGCTTTTTTTATGAGGATGCTTAAGCTTTTTTAAAAATAGATGCAAGAAATGGAAAATAAAATTGCAAAATATGAGATAAACGACTTTTAAAAATACGAAAAAACGGAAAATAAGAATGACAGGCAAATATAACTTGCATTACTGCGGAACTTATATTATAATAAAAAACCAGAATGCACCCTGTTAGATTTCTGAGAGTTTAGGGTATCTGGTAGACAGTTTTTAGAAGAGATGTCTGCTAAGTTTAAAATATCTATTATGGAAAATGGAGGATGGAGAAATGTCATTAACATTATCAAGAAAAGCATCAAGTGTAAAGCCATCATCAACGTTAGCGATCACTGCAAAGGCGAAAGCGATGAAAGCAGAAGGGATCGATGTTGTTGGATTTGGAGCCGGTGAGCCGGATTTTAATACACCGGATAATATCAATGAGGCGGCAGTCAAGGCGATCAGGGATGGATTTACGAAGTATACGCCAGCTTCGGGGACAGAGGAACTGAAAAAGGCAGTCTGTGCAAAGTTTGAAAGCTTTAACGGTCTTCACTATGAACCGAATCAGGTTGTGATCAGCAATGGCGGCAAGCATTCTCTGACAAATATTTTTGAGGCGATCCTGAATCCGGGGGATGAGGTGATCATTCCGGCACCATATTGGCTGACCTATCCAGAGATCGTGAAGCTTAGCGATGGAATCCCGGTCTTTGTGTATGGTTCAAAAGAAAACGGTTATAAAGTAACGGCACAGCAGATCCGCAGCGCAGTTACGGAGAATACAAAGGCATTGATCCTGAATTCCCCATCCAATCCGACGGGTATGATTTATTCAGAAGAAGAGCTTCGTGCCATCGCAGAAGTAGCAGTGGAGAAGGATTTTTACGTTGTAGCCGATGAGATGTATGAGTATCTGATCTATGGAGATAAGAAGCATGTAAGTATCGCTTCTCTGGGTGATGAGATCTACAAAAGGACGATCACCTGCAGCGGAGTATCAAAGAGCTATGCCATGACAGGGTGGCGGATCGGTTATACAGGTTCCAGTGCAGAAATCGCCAAGCTGATGGGGAGCGTACAGAGCCATCAGACATCTAATCCGAACTCCATCGCACAAAAGGCAGCTTTAGAGGCTTTATCGGGAGACCAGTCTGCAGTTGCGGCTATGAAGGTAGAGTTTAACAAGAGAAGACAGTATATGTATGAAAGAATCGCCAAGATGCCGTTTTTGGATTTATTAGAGCCTGAGGGCGCTTTCTATGTATTTATCGACTTCACAGATGTATTAGAAAAGTCATATAAAGGGCAGAAGATCGGTACTTCTGCCCGGGCGGCAGAGATTCTGCTGGAAGAGTACCAGGTGGCGGTAGTACCGTGTGCAGATTTCGGATTTGACAATTTTATCCGTTTGTCTTATGCTATTTCCATAGAGGCGATCAAAAAAGGTCTCGATAGAATAGAAAATTTTGTTTCTTCTCTGTAGGAGGACGAAAAGGAGTTAAAGATGAGCGGACAGATTAAAAGATTGAATCGTGAGTTAAAGTTCAAAGGTAAAATCATTGATTTTTATCAGGACACAATGGAGATTGATAAAGACCATACGGTCATTTGGGATTTTATCAAACATAAGGGTGCAGCGGCAGTGGTGCCGGTCACGGATGAAGGAAAGATCCTGATGGTAAGACAGTACCGGAATGCCCTGGAGCGTTATACTCTGGAGATCCCGGCGGGAGCGCTGGATGAGGAGGATGAACCTGGCATTGTGTGTGCCGGCCGTGAGCTGGAGGAAGAGACAGGATACCGCAGTGAAGAGCTGGATTGGCTGATCACCCTTCGGACAACAGTTGCATTCTGCAATGAGAAGATAGAGGTTTTCGTTGCCAGGAATCTGATCCCGTCAAAACAGAATTTGGACGAAGACGAATTCATTGATCTGAAAGCTTACACGATAGAAGAATTAAAAGAGAAGATATTTTCTGGAGAGATCGAGGATGCAAAAACTGTTTCCGCACTGCTTGCATATGATACAAAGTACGGAAAAGGAACATCCCCCGCATAAATAAGAAACCCCGGCATATAATGAAATATCTGAACAATAGGAGGAGCGCCTGTGAAGATACTTCATACAAGAAAACAGCTATTTGTTTTCTTTATGCCGGGGTTTTTATTTGGAATTCTATATGTCAATTTTATTATGAAGAAATACACGGCTGAACCGGGCATTTTCAGTGATTATTTTCTGAAGCAGTTTCAGTCGGCGGACTTAAATGTCAGGGAGTATCTCTGGTACCTGCTTGAAGTGCGTGCCATCCCATTTCTTTTGCTGGTGGCCCTGGCGTTCACAAAAGTAAGGAAATTGTCTTCTGCAGCCTTTCTGGTATGGACGGGCTTTTCAGGAGGGATGCTCTTTTCCCTGGCTGTTCTTAGCATGGGGATTAAGGGGAGCATTTTGTGCATCGTCGGGATGCTGCCTCAGTTTCTTTTATACATACCGGCATATATGGTGGTCCTTTGGTATGGTTATACTTACCCACAGAACAGGTGGAATATGCAGAAAAGCGTATTCGTGGGACTCGCCATGGTGGTTGGGATCCTGCTGGAGGCCTATGTAAATCCGGGAATCATGCATGCGTTCCTCAAAACCTTATAGAAGATATTTTATAAAATGCAGAGAGATAGTTTTGGTCCTGCATCAGGTATAATTTCTGTGGGTTGCCATAATACAAGAAAACGAAAAGAACCAGAGTCTGATATGACCCTGGTTCTTTTTGCTGTAGTGCGATCACGTATTTTAGAGTTCACATTTCAATACAGCCCCTGCACATAAGCTTACAATAAGCTGGCTTGCAAGCATTCCCCAGAGGTATCCCTGGATTCCGAACAGAGGGATCGCGATGAATACGCTGGCGATCCTGACGACCAATCCGAAAGAGTTGATCAGAAAGGTAGATGTGGTTTTTCCCAAGCCGTTGATCACACTTAAGAGTGCGGAATTGGTATATAGGAAGGGACATATCCAGGCCAGTGTCATGATGAATTTACCGGCTGTGGCACTGCCAAACAGAACACTGCCGATCCACGGCCCTAACAGGAGAAAGAAAAGGCAGCATGCCAGACCAAGGATAAAACAGGAGCCGGCCACCTTTTTGATGATGTCCAGCATTTCATGGTGGTTGTCTGTAGCCTGGATCTCTGCAACTGTGGGCATGAGCATGATGGAGATGGAACTGGTGATGGCAGAGGGAAACAAGATGCATGGCAGAGCCATTCCGGTCAGGACTCCGTATATGCTCAGGGCTTCCGAGGTTGTATGCCTGTGCATCATAAGGCGGGCAGGAATAGAAATGGCTTCGATACTCTGCAAAAGAGTGATCAGGATCCGGTTGGCGGTCAGTGGAAGCGAAAGTGGGATCAGTTCCTTGAAACGTGCCCCAAAATCACGGAATGTAATATGCAGTCTGCCGATATTTCCGGTATGGGCAGCCAGAGCCTTTGCAGTGTATAGAGCGGATACCATTTCTCCCAGGACCAGACCCAGAACAGCGATCGAGATAGGCGCGTCCTCTCCCTTTTTTAGCAGAACCATATAAAACACATAAACAGCCAGGATTCGGATGACTTGTTCCACGAGCTGTGAAACGGCGGGGATTTTCGTCTCCTTCTTTCCATAGCAGTAACCACAGATGCAGCTGTGGATGGCTGTAAACGGCAGGGAATAGGATAACGGGATAAGCAGCGGTTCACAGCGGGGATCACCCAAAAATCTTTCGGCTATATAGGCTGCATTCTCCTGGAGGAAAAGCAGACAAAAGCAGGAAAGCAAAAAAGAGAGGAGCAGACCTAATAAAAGGATTTCGCGGGCCTCTTTTTTTCTGCCGAGAGAAATCTTTTGTGCGACAGTCCTGGATATGGCGGTCTCAAGTCCTGCAGCTGTCAGCGAAAAGCAGAGTGAATAAACTGGGAAAATCAGCTGGTAGAGGCCGACACCTTCTTCGCCGAATGTATGACTTAAGAACATCCGGTAAAAGAACCCCATAAATCTGCATAAAAAGCCGGTGGCGGTCAGAATGAAAGTTCCGCGGATGATGGTTTGTTTTCTGGACACTTTTTATGTATCTCCTAAAAAACATATTTTTACAGCATATTCCCGATTCTGGCTTGACAGAACCATAAAACGAGTGGTATTCTACAAAAGGAAAGAAATCCTAGTAAAATAATAGGGATTAAAACACTAGGAAATGAAATACTAGGAATTAAAGTGTTATCATACATGCAGTATAAACGTAAGAAGGTGATGAGTTGAAATTATCAACAAAAGGCAGATACGGTCTGCGGGCATTGATCGACCTGGCACAGTACAGTGAGACGGAGCCTGTTTCTATAACGAGCATCTCTGACAGGCAGGGAATCTCGGAGCGGTATCTGGAACAGCTGATGGCAATGCTGAAAAAAGCAGGGCTGGTCAAAAGTATCCGTGGTGCCGGCGGCGGTTATATCCTGGCAAAGGATCTAAAAGAGATCTCTGTAGGAGATGTCCTGCGTGCCCTGGAAGGAAACCTGGAACCTGTGGAGTGCTCCGGGTTGAACCCGGAGGAAAGATGCAAGGCTGCAGACAGCTGCGTGACCAAGTATGTCTGGCAGAGGATCAATGACAGTATTAATCAGACGGTTGATGAGATGAAGCTGGATCAGCTGGTCGAGGAGAGCAGGAAAATGGGATGCCATGATCTGCACGGGCAGGCAGGATGCAGGAACTAGGAAAATGAAGTACAGGAGGAAATTAAAGTATGGATAAACTTATTTATTTAGATAATGCGGCTACTACGAAGACAGCACCGGAAGTTGTGGAGGCAATGCTTCCTTATTTTACAGAAAAATACGGTAATCCGTCCAGTGTATATTCCTTTGCATCTGGAAATAAAGACGTGATCACCCGCCAGCGTGAGATTATTGCAGGTGCATTAGGAGCGCAGGGGAATGAGATCTATTTTACTGCAGGTGGATCTGAGTCTGATAACTGGGCTATAAAAGCAGCGGCAGAGGCCTATGCAGGAAAAGGAAAGCATATCATTACGACCAAGATAGAACATCATGCGGTCCTGCATACTTGTGAGTATCTGGAAAAATCAGGATATGAGGTAACATATCTTGGCGTGGATGAGAATGGTATCGTCAGAATGGATGAGCTAAAGGCAGCCATCCGCCCGGATACGATCCTGATCTCTGTGATGTTTGCAAATAATGAGATCGGCACGATCCAGCCGATCAAAGAGATCGGGGAACTGGCACATGAACACGGGATTGTGTTCCACACAGATGCGGTACAGGCCTTCTGCCAGGTGCCGATCAATGTGGATGAGTGCCATATTGATATGCTCAGTGCCAGTGCGCATAAGCTGAACGGACCGAAGGGAATCGGCTTCCTCTATATCAGAAAAGGTGTGAAGATCCGTTCCTTTGTACACGGTGGTGCTCAGGAGAGAAAACGCCGTGCAGGAACAGAGAATGTCCCCGGGATTGCAGGATTTGGCAAAGCAGTAGAGCGCGCGTCAGCTTCCCTGGAAGAACGGACGAAAAAAGAAGTGGAACTCAGAGACTATCTGATCGGCCGGATCGAGGAGGAGATCCCATATTGCAGGCTCAATGGAGACCGGAAAAAACGTCTTCCAAACAATGTGAACTTTAGTTTCCGTTTTGTGGAAGGTGAATCACTTTTGATCATGCTGGATATGAAGGGGATCTGTGCATCCAGCGGTTCTGCGTGTACCTCGGGCTCCCTGGATCCGTCCCATGTACTGCTGGCGATCGGGCTTCCGCATGAGATCGCTCATGGCTCCCTTCGTATGACTCTGAGTGAGGAGACAACAAAAGAAGAGCTGGATTATGTAGTGGAAGCTTTGAAAGAAATTGTAGAGAAGTTAAGACACATGTCCCCATTATATGAGGATTTTGTAAAGAAACAGAATAGATAATAGGAGGAAGATCATATGTATTCAGAAAAAGTAATGGACCACTTTGAACATCCAAGAAATGTGGGAGAAATAGAGAATGCCAGCGGTGTTGGAACCGTGGGAAATGCAAAATGTGGAGATATCATGCGTATTTATCTTGACATTGATGAGAATCAGGTCATCCGCGATGTGAAGTTTAAAACGTTCGGCTGTGGTGCGGCAGTAGCAACGAGCAGTATGGCAACAGAGCTGGTGAAGGGAAAGAATATTAAGGAGGCAATGGAGATCACAAATAAAGCCGTGATGGAGGCACTGGACGGACTTCCGCCAGTCAAGGTGCACTGTTCTCTGCTTGCCGAGGAGGCAATCCATGCAGCACTTTGGGATTATGCAGAGAAAAACGGAATCAAGATAGAAGGACTGGAAAAACCGAAATCAGACATCCACGAGGGTGAGGAAGAAGAGGAAGAGGAATATTAATGAGCAGAGTAGTAGTCGGAATGTCCGGGGGCGTGGACTCATCTGTTGCGGCCTACCTTTTAAAAGAACAGGGGTATGACGTGATTGGGGTGACGATGCAGATCTGGCAGGACGAGGAGCAGGCAGCCCAGGAGGAAAACGGGGGCTGCTGTGGCTTAAGTGCAGTTGATGACGCCAGGAGGGTTGCTGCAGATCTGGGGATTCCATATTATGTGATGAATTTTAAACAGGAATTCAAAGAGCATGTGATCGACTATTTTATCGGGGAATATCTGGAGGGAAGGACCCCGAACCCATGTATTGCCTGCAACAGGTATGTGAAGTGGGAATCGCTTCTTTCAAGGAGCATGGCGATCGGAGCTGATTATATTGCCACCGGACACTATGCGAGGATCGTGAAGCTGGATAACGGGCGGTATACACTGCGCCGCTCGGCAACCTTAAATAAGGATCAGACCTATGCTCTTTATAACCTGACTCAGGATCAGTTAAAACATACCCTGATGCCGGTTGGAGAATACTCCAAGGAGGAGATCCGCAGGATTGCGGATAAGATCGGTCTCCAGGTAGCCAATAAACCAGACAGTCAGGATATTTGTTTTGTGCCGGACAAAGATTACGCTTCTTATATAGAAGAAAATGCAGGTATACAGATCCCGGAGGGGAATTTCGTAACCAGTGACGGTGCGATCCTCGGGAAACATAAGGGGATCACACACTATACAGTGGGACAGCGAAAGGGACTGGGACTGGCGCTTGGATATCCGGCGTTTGTCCTGGAAATCCGTCCGGAGACGAATGAGGTGGTCATCGGGACCATGGAGGAATCCATGACAACGGTGTTAAAGGCCAACCGACTGAACTTTATGTCGGTGGAAGATTTAACAGAGCCTTTACATGTTTTTACGAAAATACGCTATAACCACAAGGGAGCATGGTGTACCATAGAAAAGACCGGTGAGGATGAAGTGACATGTACGTTTGATGAACCCCAGCGTGCGGTGACTCCTGGCCAGGCAGTCGTGTTTTATGATGGGGAATATGTGCTCGGAGGAGGAACAATACTTTGATGACCAGTGACTTTCATATGCATACAGACTTTTCTTCTGACTGTGACACCCCTGTTCGAAGTATGATCGAGGGAGCAATAGACAAAGGTTTAAAGACTATCTGTATCACAGACCATAACGATAAGGATTATCCTTTCCATGAGGATATCGGTCCCAAGGCATTTACTTTTGATCTTGAGGAGTATTTTAAAGTGCTGACAGCACTCAAACAGGAATATGCAGATATAATTGACGTCCGCATCGGGATCGAGATCGGGCTGCAGCCGCATTTGGGTGAATATTATAAAGAACTGGTGAATAAATATCCATTTGATTTTGTGATCGGTTCTGTGCATGTGGTTCACGGAAATGATCCTTATTACCAGGAGATGTTCCAGGGGAGAAGTGACGAGGAGGCTTATAGGGAAACTTTTCGCGCGACAGTAGAAAACCTGGATTCAGTCGACGATTTTGATGTACTGGGACACATTGATTATGTGGTCCGGTATGGGAAAAATAAGGCACAGGGGTATTCCTACCAGAAGTACGCAGATGAACTGGACGAGATCCTGAAAAAGGTGATTTCCAAGGGAAAAGGGATCGAAATGAACATGGCGGGATTCAAATATGGGCTGGGCTTCTGCCATCCTCATCCGGATGTGCTTAAAAGATACCGGGAGCTTGGAGGTGAGATCATCACGATCGGGGCAGACGGCCACAAACCAGAGCACATTGCCTACGATTTTGAGAAGGCATCAGGGATACTGAAAGAGTGCGGTTTTAAATACTACACAGAATTTTTACAAAGAAAGCCGATTTTTCAACAACTTCCATAAAAATGCATTTAGTACTTGAATTTTTGTTCTTGATTTAGTACAATAAACTACAGTTGATGAATCTTTAACAAACTAGCTGTTTGGCTTAAGATTCCACTATTTAACGACTGTGTAACAGTTGACACTTTTTAAAACTTTAGGAGGAATTAATCATGGCAGTAAAAGTAGCGATTAATGGATTTGGACGTATTGGACGTCTTGCATTCAGACAGATGTTCGGAGCAGAGGGATATGAGATTGTTGCGATCAACGATTTAACATCACCTAAGATGCTTGCTCACTTATTAAAATATGACTCAACACAGGGAAGATATGCATTATGCGACAAGGTAGAAGCTGGCGAAGATTCTATCATCGTTGACGGAAAAGAAATCAAGATCTATGCAAAAGCTAATGCAGAAGAACTTCCTTGGGGAGAGATCGGAGTAGACGTTGTTCTGGAGTGTACAGGCTTCTATACATCCAAAGCAAAAGCAGAAGCTCATATCAAAGCAGGCGCTAAGAAAGTTGTTATTTCTGCACCGGCTGGAAATGACCTTCCTACGATCGTTTACAATGTAAACCACGAGCAGCTTACAAAAGATGACAACATCATCTCTGCCGCTTCCTGTACAACAAACTGCTTAGCACCAATGGCAAAAGCACTGAACGACTTAGCACCGATCAAATCCGGTATCATGTGCACGATCCACGCTTACACAGGTGATCAGATGACACTTGACGGACCACAGAGAAAAGGTGATTTAAGAAGATCACGTGCAGCAGCTGTTAATATCGTTCCTAACAGCACAGGTGCAGCAAAAGCAATCGGTCTGGTTATTCCAGAGCTGAACGGCAAACTGATCGGATCTGCACAGAGAGTTCCAACCCCGACAGGATCAACAACAATCTTAACAGCAGTTGTTGAAGGAACAGTAACAGCTGATCAGATCAACGAAGCAATGAAGGCAGCTTCCAATGAATCTTTCGGATACAACACAGATGAGATCGTATCCAGTGATATCGTAGGAATGAAATATGGTTCATTATTCGATGCTACACAGACAATGGTACTTCCACTTGAGAACGGAACAACAGAAGTACAGGTTGTTTCATGGTATGACAATGAGAATTCTTACACAAGCCAGATGGTAAGAACAATCAAACACTTCGGAACATTACTGTAAGCCGTAGTTTCGGAAATAGACTCAAAAAAGGGTCCGGTCTTTATATAGGGCCGGACCTTTTCTTTTCGTAAATCCCCCAAAGGACAACTTAAGCTTTAAGCCCTGCGGGTGCATGGCAGCCAAGGCTGCTAAATAATGTAAGGGAGGCAATATTATGCTTAACAAAAAGTCAGTAGATGATATCAATGTAAAGGGGAAAAGAGTGCTCGTTAGATGCGACTTCAACGTACCGTTGATCGACGGAAAGATCACAGACGAGAACCGTCTTGTTGCTGCACTTCCAACCATTAAAAAATTGGTTGCAGACGGAGGTAAGATCATTCTCTGCTCTCACCTTGGAAAGCCGAAGGGACAGCCGGTTCCGGAACTGTCACTTGCACCGGTAGCAGCAAGATTAACAGAGCTGCTTGGACAGGAAGTGAAATTTGCGGCAGACGCAGAGGTCGTAGGGCCGAATGCAAAGGCAGCAGTAGAAGCAATGAACGATGGTGATATCATCCTCCTGGAAAATACACGTTACAGAGCAGAAGAGACAAAGAACGGAGAGGCATTCAGTAAGGATTTAGCTTCCCTGTGCGATATTTTTGTAAACGATGCTTTCGGAACAGCCCACAGGGCACACTGCTCTAATGTTGGTGTAACACAGTTCGTTGATACAGCAGTTGTAGGATACTTAATGCAGAAGGAGATTGATTTCCTGGGTAATGCAGTAGAGAATCCGGAAAGACCGTTTGTAGCGATCCTCGGCGGTGCGAAGGTATCCAGCAAGATCTCTGTGATCGAGAACCTGCTTGACAAAGTAGACACTCTGATCATCGGAGGAGGAATGTCCTATACATTCAGCAAGGCTCAGGGCGGAAGCGTTGGTAATTCCCTTCTGGAAGAGGATTACTGCCAGTATGCTCTGGATATGATCAAGAAGGCAGAAGACAAGGGCGTAAAGCTTCTTCTCCCTGTTGACAATGTGATCGCCGATGATTTCTCTAATGATGCACATGCAAAGGTTGTAGCACGCGGAGAGATCCCGGATGGATGGGAAGGTCTTGATATCGGACCTGAGACTGCTAAGATTTTCGCTGACGCAGTGAAGACAGCGAAAACAGTTGTATGGAATGGACCAATGGGCTGCTTTGAGATGCCGAACTTCGCAGCAGGAACAGAGGCAGTTGCAAAAGCTCTTGCAGATACAGACGCAGTAACCATCATTGGAGGCGGAGATTCCGCAGCAGCCGTTAACCAGTTAGGATACGGCGATAAGATGACCCACATCTCCACCGGCGGCGGAGCATCCCTCGAATTCTTAGAAGGAAAAGAACTCCCAGGCGTAGCAGCTGCTAACGATAAGTAAAAAGCTTGGCGAGGTATTTTACGAGCCTAGCGTTTACTTAGTTCGCCGCTCTTGGCGAGGTACTTTCGAGCCTAGTAAGGCGAACATCCCGTAAAAAAGCTTGGCGAGGTATTTTACGAGCCTAGTGTTTACTTAGTTCGCCGCCCTTGGCGAGGTACTTTCGAGCCTAGTAAGGCGAACATCCCGTAAAAAAGCTTGGCGAGGTATTTTACGAGCCTAGCGTTTACTTAGTTCGCCGCCCTTGGCGAGGTACTTTCGAGCCTAGTAAGGCGAACATCCCGTAAAAAAGCTTGGCGAGGTATTAATTTACATTTATTAAATATATAAAAGGAGACCATAATCATGGCAAGAAAGAAGATTATCGCAGGTAACTGGAAGATGAACAAGACTCCGAGTGAAGCAGTTGCATTAGTTGAGGAGTTAAAACCATTAGTAGCAAACGAAGAAGTGGATGTTGTATTCTGCGTGCCTGCAATCGATATCGTTCCTGTAGTTGAGGCTGTAAAGGGAACGAACATCCAGGTTGGAGCTGAGAACATGTATTTTGAGGAGAGTGGAGCTTACACAGGTGAGATCTCTCCGGCTATGCTTGTAGATGCAGGTGTTAAATATGTTGTTTTGGGACATTCTGAGAGAAGAGAATATTTCGGTGAGACAAATGAAGATGTGAATAAGAAAGTCCTGAAAGCATTTGAGCACGGCATTACACCGATCATGTGCTGCGGTGAGACATTAGAGCAGAGAGAGCAGGGAGTCACAATGGACTTCATCCGCCAGCAGGTAAAGGTTGGATTCCAGAACGTGACAGCTGACCAGGCAAAGACTGCTGTTATCGCTTATGAGCCGATCTGGGCGATCGGAACAGGAAAGACAGCTACAACAGAGCAGGCACAGGAAGTGTGTGCAGGAATCCGTGCATGTATCGCAGAAGTTTATGATGAAGCAACAGCAGAAGCGATCCGCATCCAGTATGGCGGATCTGTAAACGCAGCTACAGCTCCTGAATTATTTGCTCAGGCAGATATCGATGGTGGTCTTGTAGGAGGCGCATCTCTGAAAGCTGATTTCGGTAAGATCGTGAACTACAAATAAGAATCATAAGAATGAGGAATCCTGGGACATGAAAACTGTCCGGCAGGATCAGCATAGAAGAAATCGTGGGGAGTAAGAGGCAGCACTCGCCACGATTTTTTCTTGAAAAGGAGGAGAACCTATGCAGTATGAGGTGATATCTATTCAAACAGAGCAGTCCGCCCCGGATGCCAGATTCCATGCATATATCCTGGACAGCTCCAAACAATTTCAGCCGGAGCGTTTGAGGCCGATGATTATACTTTGTCCGGGCGGAGGATACGAGTTTACCAGTGACAGGGAAGCAGAGCCTATAGCTATGCGTCTGCTTGCTATGGGGTATCATGTAGGGATCCTGCGGTATTCCGTGGCACCGGTAAGATTTCCGACGGCTCTTTTAGAACTGGCGGAGGCGATGAAGCTTGTCCATGAGAACCATGAAAAATGGCATGTGGATTGGAACCAGATTTTTATCCAGGGATCATCAGCAGGGGGACATCTGGCCGCCAGCTTCGGAGTATTTTGGAATCAGCCGTTTCTCTACGAGGCAGCCGGGACGACACCGGATATCTTAAAGCCGGCGGGGCTGATTCTGAGTTATCCGGTGATCACTTCGAAAAAGAAATATATGCATAAGGGCAGCTTTAGGAATCTTCTGGGAAGCAGTTACAAGGAGAAGAAAAAGGAGCTGTCTATCGAAAGGCTGGTTACAGCAGACATGCCGCCGTGTTTTATCTGGCATACATTTACAGATCCGACAGTGCCTGTAGAAAATTCCCTGTTTCTGGCAGAGGCGCTTAAAAGGGCCGGGGTTTCCACAGAGCTTCATATTTATCCTACAGGAGGTCATGGCTTGTCTCTGGCGGATGAGACATCCTCCAACCCGGATGGAAGTTCCATTTGCGAACCGATTCAGTCATGGATTGATCTTCTGGGGACATGGCTGAAAGAAAAGACCCGTTAAAGTTTGTGCCTGCAGACCTGCCTTGGGAGAAGGATTTATTAGGAAAAATGTAAACATAAAAGATATAGGGTGAGATACGAAAAGGGATTTGCAAAAAACAGAAAAAACGGGTACAATAAGTACCGGAACAGATTTCCCTTAAGGGCATGGGCAGCCGGGGCAGAAGTGCCGGTTAAAAAGGCTGCAATATCGAGTTTATAATGTAGAGGAGAAGAGATATGAGTAAAAAACCAACCGTATTAATGATTTTAGATGGATATGGATTGAATGACAGCACTACCGGAAATGCCGTATTCGAAGGCAGAACACCGGTTATGGATAAATTAATGGCTGATTGTCCGTTTGTAAAAGGAAATGCAAGCGGGATGGCTGTAGGACTTCCGGAAGGACAGATGGGAAATTCAGAGGTAGGGCATCTGAATATGGGTGCAGGCCGCATCGTATACCAGGATCTGACCAAGATCACTAAGGCGATCCAGGATGGAGACTTTTTTGAGAATAAGGCACTCCTTGCAGCCTGTGAGAATGTAAAAAAGAACGATTCCGCACTGCACATGTTCGGATTGGTATCCGATGGTGGTGTCCACAGCCATATCGAGCACATTTTCGGACTGCTTGAGCTGGCGAAGAGACAGGGAATCGAGAAAGTATATGTTCACTGCTTCCTGGATGGACGTGACACACCTCCTGCTTCTGGAAAAGAGTATGTAGAGCAGTTGGAAGCTAAGATGGCAGAGCTGGGCGTAGGACAGGTTGCAAGCGTGATGGGGCGCTACTATGCGATGGACAGAGATAACCGCTGGGACCGTGTAGAAAAGGCTTATAATGCATTGACAAAAGGAATCGGTGAGACAGCAGAGTCAGGTCCGGCAGGGATCCAGGCATCCTATGATGCGGATACAACGGATGAATTCGTCCTTCCTACTGTTGTTGTAAAGGACGGTGCGCCGGTTGCGACGATCAAAGATAACGACTCCGTCATTTTCTTCAACTTCCGTCCTGACAGGGCAAGAGAGATCACCAGGACCTTCTGTGATGATGAGTTCAATGGGTTTGACAGAGGAGAGCGTGTGAAGACAACTTTTGTATGCTTCACTGATTATGATGTAACGATCGGTAATAAGCTGGTTGCGTTTGTAAAGGATGAGATCACTAACACATTCGGAGAATTTCTGGCAGCAAATAATATGACTCAGGCACGCATTGCCGAGACGGAGAAGTATGCACATGTGACATTTTTCTTCAACGGCGGCGTGGAGGAGCCGAATAAGGGAGAGGACAGGATTCTTGTAAAATCTCCAAAGGTAGCAACCTATGATCTGCAGCCTGAGATGAGCGCATATGAGGTATGTGATAAGCTTGTGGAGGCGATCAAATCCGGCAGTTATGATGTGATCATCATCAACTTCGCTAACCCTGATATGGTAGGACATACAGGTGTTGAGGCAGCAGCAGTGAAGGCAATTGAGGCCGTGGATGAGTGTGTTGGAAGAGCAGTGGAGGCGATCAAGGAGGTGGATGGACAGATGTTTATCTGTGCAGACCATGGAAATGCAGAGCAGCTGATCGATTCCGAGACGGGAGAACCGTTTACTGCACATACGACCAATCCGGTACCATTCCTGCTTGTAAATGCAGATCCGTCTTATAAACTCAGAGAAGGCGGATGTCTGGCAGATATCGCACCAACTCTGATCGAGCTGATGGGAATGGAACAGCCGAAAGAAATGACAGGAAAATCACTGCTTGTAAAATAAATCAGGGAATCCATTGATAGTAACCGCATCAGAGGATCGACTGAGAAGGCCCCGGGGGAGCAAAAGACATCTGTCTTTAGCTTCCTCGGGTTTTTAGAAGCCGAAGGATCATTATGGCGGTGAAAATCATATCATTGGGACAGAATGTTTTTTGCCCCGGCATCATAATATTAGAATAAGGAATGGATGCAGTTATGTATGATAAGTTAACAAAAAGTGATATAGAAAAAATTAAAGAAGAGATCGAACACCGGAAGGTGGTTGTCCGAAAAGAGCTGATCGAGGCTGTGAAGGAAGCGCGTGCGCATGGGGATCTGAGTGAGAACTTTGAGTACCATGCTGCTAAGAAAGAAAAAAACCGCAACGAAAGCAGGATCCGTTATCTGGAGAGGATGCTGAAAACAGCTGTGCTCGTAGATGACTCATCCAAAGAAGACGAGGTGGGGATCAATAACACCGTTGAGCTATATTTTGAAGAGGACGATGAGGTGGAGACATATCGTCTTGTTACATCTGTACGCGGAAGTTCCATCAATGGACTCATCAGCATAGAATCTCCGATCGGCAAAGCCATATTGGGACATAAAGTGAACGACAAGGTGTTTGTGAAGGTAAATGACGACTTTGGATATTACGTGGTCATCCGTAAGATCGTAAACACACAAAATGATGAAGATGACAAGATCAGGAGCTTTTGATATGGAAATAAAGACAGTATTATTCGATCTGGACGGTACATTGACAGATTCTGGCCCGGGAATCATAAACAGCGTCCAGTATGCATTAAAACAATACGGTATGCAGGTAGATGACCTGTCCCGGTTAAGATGCTTCATAGGTCCGCCGCTGCACAGGCAATTCCAGGAATTCTGTGGTTTTTCGGAGGAAGAAAGCAAAAGAGCGGTAGAGCGCTACCGGGAATATTACAGTGTCACAGGGTTATTTGAAAACGAGGTATACGGAGGAATCCCTGAATTGCTGTCTGCAATCAGAAAAGAAGGACTAAAGGCAGCTATGGCAACTTCCAAGCCTGAGAAATATGCGAAACAGATTGCTGACTATTTTGGTCTGACCTCCTATTTTGACTTTATAGGAGGCAGTATGATGGACGGAGAACGCACCAAAAAGGCAGAAGTTATCGAGTATGTCCTCGAGTCCTGCCATATAAAGGACCGAAGCACTGTCCTCATGATAGGGGACCGGGAACACGATATCATAGGAGCCAAAGAAACAAAAATACACTCTGTGGGAGTCCTGTATGGGTACGGCACATTAGAAGAATTAAAAAAAGCCGGAGCCGATTATATCGTCAAAGCCCCGGCGGATATCCTGGATATTATCCGAAACATAAACAAAGGATAAACGAATATATTAGAGCCGGATTTTACGGATGGATTTTGATTTCAGTATCAGATCCCGATGAGAGTCAAGCGTGTTTGCACAGGCAGACACGGTGAATCTTTCGTCGTTTCGTAAAATCCGGCTCTTGTTTTAAAAAGCGTTCTCTAACCTTCTGCCTCCAGGTTCTTATTTGCGGTGGACAGCATCAGTTTAATCCTGTTCAGCTGATTTACTTCGCTGGCTCCCGGATCGAAGTCGATCGCTACCACATTAGACTGTGGATATCTGCGTCTCAGCTCCTTGATGACACCTTTTCCTACCACATGGTTGGGCAGGCAGGCAAACGGCTGTGTGCAGACGATATTGCCGGCTCCGCTGTGGATCAGCTCCAGCATTTCCCCGGTCAAAAACCAGCCTTCTCCGGTCTGGTTACCGATGGAAACGATCTCGGAAGCCATCTTTGCCAGATCTTCAATGTGTGCAGGCGGATCAAAATGTCTGCTCTTCTCAAATTCCCTGGTTGCCGGCGAACGGAACCATTCCAGTGCCTTAATGCCCAGATTCCCCAGCGCGGCCTTGGATTTTTTGAATCCCAGGTGGGAAACCTTGAAATTCTGGTTGTAGAAACAGTAGAGCAAAAAGTCAAGCAGATCCGGCACAACAGCCTCTGCCCCTTCGCTTTCCAACAAATCGACCAGATGATTGTTTGCTGCCGGAAGGAATTTGACGAGGATCTCGCCTACCACGCCGACGCGCGGCTTCTTGATGTCCACAGTCTCGATCGTATCAAAATCGTGGATGATATCCCTGCATAATTTTTTGAATTTACGTCTGGAGGGATATCCGCTGGAAACGAAGCCCTTGCAGACCCCGACCCATTTCCTGTGGATGGCATCGGTCGTTCCCGGTACTTTTTCATAGGGGCGCATCCGGTAGACACATTTCATAAAAATGTCTCCGATAGCGGCCGCGTAAACCCCGCGCAGTGCCAGTGCAGGTGTGATCTTAAATCCCGGATTCCCCTCCAGCCCGCTTAAGTTAATAGAGATGACCGGAATATGGGAGTAGCCAGCCTTTTTCAATGCGCGGCGGATGAAGCCGATATAATTGGAAGCACGGCAGCCTCCACCGGTCTGGCTGATGATGACGGCCAGCCTGTCAGTATCATATTTTCCTGATAAGATCGCATCCATGATCTGTCCTACGACCATCAGAGACGGGTAGCAGGCATCGTTATTTACATATTTTAAGCCCACATCCACGGCCTGCTTGTTATCATTAGGCAGTACCTCCACCTTGTAGCCGGAAGCCTGGAAAGCAGGCTCTAAAAGCTCAAAATGCATAGGAGACATCTGAGGGCAGAGAATGGTATGGGTCTTGCGCATCTCCTTTGTAAACGGTACCTTCTCGATGGAGGACGGCTGGATCTCCCTCCTGGATTCTCTCTGCTCTCTGACGCGGATGGCTGCGAGCAGAGATCGTACCCGGATCCTGGCAGCGCCTAAGTTGTTTACCTCATCGATCTTTAAAGAGGTATATATCTTATCCGAACGATTCAGAATCTCGGCAACCTGATCTGTGGTTACCGCGTCCAGACCGCATCCGAAGGAGTTCAGCTGGATCAGATCCAGGTTTTCCTTTGTTTTTACATAATTGGCTGCTGCATAGAGACGGGAATGGTACATCCACTGATCCATTACATTGAGCGGGCGCTCCACAGCATGCAGGTGGGACACGGAGTCCTCTGTCAACACGGCGATATTATAAGAGTTGACCAGTTCCGGCAGACCATGGTTTACCTCAGGGTCGATGTGATATGGGCGGCCTGCAAGCACGATTCCGCGATTTCCTGTCTCATCCAGAAATTTGATGGTTTCTTCACCCTTGCGGCGCATATCCTCACGGCAGGCAGCAAGTTCATTCCATGCTTCATGAACAGCCTTGTGAATCTCATCTCCAGGAATGGAGAATTTTCCTGCAAATTCTTCTGTCAACCGGCTGGAGAGTGTCTCCTCGTTTTTAAAAGAGAGGAACGGGTGGATAAAGTCCACCTCCCCATGCACGATCGGGTCCATATTATTTTTAATATTCTCCGGATAGGAGGTGACGATCGGGCAGTTATAGTGATTATTGGCATCCTCAAATTCATTCCGCTCATAAGGAATAGAAGGATAAAAAATGTGGGAAACTCCCTGATCGATCAGCCACTGCACATGTCCGTGGGCAAGCTTTGCCGGGTAACACTCGGATTCACTTGGAATAGAATCGATCCCCAGTTCGTAGATCTTCCTGGTGGAAGCAGGGGATAACACTACGCGGAAACCAAGCTTGGTGAAAAATGTGAACCAGAACGGGTAGTTTTCATACATGTTCAATACACGGGGGATTCCGATCGTCCCACGTTTTGCAGCCTCCTCTTCCAGTGGAGTATAGTCAAAATAACGCTGCATTTTATACTCGAACAGGTTTGGAAGCTTATTGACGGATTTCTCCTTGCCAAGTCCCCGTTCACAGCGGTTTCCTGTGATAAACTTACGGCCGCCGCTGAAGTGGCTGATGGTCAGACGGCAGTTGTTAGTGCAGCCTTTACATTTGGTCATTGTTGTCTTATATTCCAATGCTTCGATCTCATCGATCGGAAGCATAGTCGTACCTTCACACTCTGTATATCGTTCGCGGGCGATCAGAGCGGCTCCAAAAGCTCCCATGATCCCGGCGATATCCGGACGGATTGCCTCACAGCCTGCGATCTTCTCGAAACTGCGCAGAACAGCGTTGTTGTAGAAGGTTCCGCCCTGCACAACGATGTGATTGCCAAGCTCGGTTGCATCGGATACCTTGATGACCTTGAACAGCGCATTTTTAATGACAGAGTAGGCAAGCCCTGCCGAAATATCGGCAACCTCAGCCCCCTCCTTCTGTGCCTGTTTCACCTTGGAATTCATAAATACAGTACAGCGGGTTCCCAGGTCGATGGGATTTTTGGCATACAAAGCCTCCTGGGCAAAATCTTCTACAGAGTAGTTCAGAGATTTTGCAAAGGTCTCGATGAAAGAACCGCAGCCGGAGGAGCAGGCCTCGTTCAGCTGTACACTGTCAACGGTCTGGTTTTTGATCTTGATACATTTCATATCCTGCCCGCCGATATCCAGGATACAGTCTACATCCGGTTCAAAGAAGGATGCTGCATAATAGTGAGAAACAGTTTCAACCTCGCCCTCATCTAAGAGTAGTGCAGCCTTGATCAGTGCCTCGCCATAACCCGTCGAGCAGGAATGCA
This sequence comes from Faecalicatena sp., assembly GCF_058819085.1. Classification (NCBI taxonomy): domain Bacteria; kingdom Bacillati; phylum Bacillota; class Clostridia; order Lachnospirales; family Lachnospiraceae; genus Faecalicatena; species Faecalicatena sp. Next base: position 185,462 of record NZ_JBZUUL010000049.1, on the reverse strand, counting down.
CGATCTCGACATCATCCGGCAGCTGGCTGTAAATATCCTTGATGGCCCGGATAGTCGTTCCCAGAGGATCTCCCTCATTATTATTGTAGAAAGAATATAAAAGGGTTCCGTCTTCCCCGACTAAGGCCGCTTTTGTTGTGGTAGATCCGGCATCGATGCCAAGAAAGGCCTTTCCGTGATATGCAGCCAGATCCCTCACAGGAACCTGATGCTTTGCATGACGTTCGATAAACGCATTATACTCTCCGGTGGTGGCAAAAAGCGGCTCCATGCGGTCTACCTCGAATTCCATCTTGATCTTTCCTGCAAGACGCTCCTGTAATTCGATCAGTGCCACATTGACATCTTTTTTCGAATTCAGGGCAGAGCCGATCGCTGCGAATAGATGAGAGTGGTGCGGAGCGATCGTGTGCTCGTCATCCAGCTTTAGAGTACGCACAAATGCAGCGCGCAGCTCGGATAGGAAATGGAGCGGTCCTCCCAAAAATGCCACATGTCCGCGGATCGGCTTTCCGCATGCGAGTCCGCTGATGGTCTGGTTTACTACGGCCTGAAAAATAGAAGCGGACAGGTCCTCTTTGGAAGCCCCCTCATTGATCAGCGGCTGGATATCCGATTTTGCAAACACGCCGCAGCGTGCTGCAATAGAATAAAGTGCTTTATAATTCTTGGCATAGTCATTCAATCCCGAGGCATCTGTCTGTAAAAGGGATGCCATCTGGTCGATAAAGGAACCTGTACCGCCGGCACAGACCCCGTTCATGCGCTGTTCCACATTTCCGCCTTCAAAATAAATAATCTTTGCATCTTCACCGCCAAGCTCGATCGCAACGTCTGTCTGTGGTGCATAATCCTGTAGTGCCGTGGATACGGCGATGACTTCCTGTACGAACGGGACGCCCAGATGCTTTGCCAGGGTCAGCCCTCCGGAACCAGTGATGACTGGGGAGACACGGATCGGTCCCAGTTTGTAGACCGCTCTTCCGAGCAGATCGGACAGTGTTTCCTGTATATTGGCAAAATGCCGTTCATAGTCGGAAAAAAGTACTTCGTTATCACCATTTAGAATTGCAATCTTGACAGTGGTAGAGCCAATGTCAATTCCTAAGGTATGTAATTCGTTTAAGCTCATAATATTTTCCTCATCCTCTAGAGTCTGCTTAAGGCACACTCTTACTATTTTATGTCTGTTACTTCTTATTAAATGTGTTCCATATTTTTACAACAATTTACATTATACGACAGTAATGAAAAAAACACAATTGGCATTATTATGCAGTATGGAGTAATATTTCCATAAACTTTATAAAATTTAACAAAATCGTCACATGAAAGGATAACATATATTTGACAAACAAAGGGGGGAAATGTACAATTACTTCATGAATGAGAAAATAAATGATAAGGAGAACGTGGTCATTGAATTGGTTGAATAAGTTAGAAAGAAAATTTGGACGTTATGCGATTCATAATCTCACGATGTATTTATTAGGCGGATATGTGATCGGGTATGGGATCTATTACCTGATGCCGAATCTGCTTAACTGGCTCACCCTGGAGCCCGGCATGATCTTGAGGGGACAGGTCTGGCGGATCGTATCCTGGGTGCTGATACCGCCGAGCGGCAGGTTTCTGACAATTGTTATTATGATGCTGCTGTACTATTCCCTGGGAAATGCACTGGAGCGTACATGGGGCGCATTTAGGTATAATGTTTATATCTTTTCGGGAATTTTGTTTACCGTGATCGGTGCGTTTATCCTGTATGCGATCACAGGCGGGCTGGTTGGACTGGGAATCTTTTTCAGCACATATTATATTAATATGTCGATCTTCCTGGCTTTTGCAGCAAGCTACCCGGATATGGAGCTGATGTTATATTTCATCCTTCCGATCAAGATCAAATGGATGGCACTTGTATATGCGGTGATGATACTGTATACGATGGTAAAGGGAAATATTGCGGTCAGAGTTGCTATTATGGCCTCTCTTTTAAATTTCGTGATTTTCTTTTTCTCGAGCCGGAATATGAAGCCTTATACACCGAAGGAGCGTGCACGCAAGACAAAGTTCAAGCAGCAGTCCAGACCGCATATGGCTTATCCTGGCGGAGCAAGGCACAGATGTGCGGTGTGCGGGCGTACGGAGCTGGATGATCCGACACTGGAATTTCGATTCTGCTCAAAATGTAACGGCAATTATGAATACTGTCAGGAGCATCTTTTTACACATCAGCATGTGAAGTAGAAAGAGCCAAAAGGCAGGATCCAGATAGATAAATGACAAAACAGTAAGGCAAAAAAGGAGATATGATATGAAAAAGACAAAAGTAGTTTGTACTATGGGACCAAACACAAATGACAGAGAGCTGATGCGTAAGCTGATCCAGAATGGGATGGATATTGCACGTTTCAACTTTTCACACGGCGATCACGAAGAGCATAAAAGCAGGATGGACATGTTGAAGCAGTTAAGAGAGGAGGAGCGCTCTAACACAGCGATACTTCTGGATACAAAGGGACCTGAGATCCGTACAGGTTTACTAAAGGATGGCAAAAAGGTACATTTGGTAACAGGGGATACATTTACTCTGACGATCGATGAGATCGAGGGAGACGATAAGAAGGTATCCATCACCTATGAAGGTCTGGTGGATGATGTGGATAAAGGCAAGCTGATCCTGATCGATGACGGTTTGATCGGCCTGGAGGTGGTCAGCAAGACAGACAGAGACATTATCTGTACTGTTGTGAACGGCGGTGAATTGGGAGAACGCAAAGGTGTGAATGTGCCGAACGTGCCTGTCAGACTTCCGGCGATCACAGATAAGGATAAAGAGGACATCAAGTTCGGAGTGGAGCAGGATGTAGACTTTATTGCGGCATCCTTCGTAAGAAATGCAGAGTGTGTTTTGGAGATCAAGGCGTATCTGAGGGAGCTGAATGCACCGTATATCCCGATCATCGCAAAGATCGAGAATGCGGAGGGGATCCAGAATATAGATGAGATCATCCGTGCGGCTGACGGAATCATGGTAGCCCGCGGCGACTTAGGAGTGGAGATTCCGGCAGAGGAGGTTCCATATCTTCAGAAAATGATGATCCAGAAATGTAACAATAATTTCAAGACTGTTATCACGGCGACACAGATGCTGGATTCCATGATCCGTAACCCGCGTCCGACCCGGGCAGAGGTGACTGATGTAGCCAATGCGGTTTATGACGGGACCGATGCGGTAATGCTTTCCGGTGAGACTGCACAGGGAAAATATCCGGTAGAAGCCCTGCAGATGATGGTGCACATCATTGAAAATACAGAGCAGCACCTGGATTATGATATCATGCTGGAAAAGGCCGGGGAGCACTTAAAGACAGGGGTATCCAGCGCGATCGGATATTCTTCTGTGCTGGCAGCATCCAACCTGAATGCAAAATGTATCATTACGCCGTCTGTGTCAGGTGCGACTGCAAGGGTAGTTTCAAACTTAAAACCGAAACAGGAGATTCTCGGGGTGACCCCAAATGAGAGAACTTTGAGAAGAATGTCCATCTACTGGGGAGTAAGACCGCTGAAATCTCTGGAGTTTGATACCACAGAGGATATCTGCAACGGTGCGATTGAGCTTGCACTTGTGAAGCAGTATATCGAAGTGGGCGACGTGGTCGTGCTGACAGCAGGAATCCCTTCTCCAAGTGTGAAGAAAGAAAAGAGCGGCGTAAGCAATATGATGAGAATTGCCACGATCGAGTAGCCTTTGGACAAAAGCTGGTTTGATAGAACCGTGTTTTATAAACAGAATTACGTGAAGGGGAAAAGAGATGAAGAAACAACCATTTGTGACAAAAGAACAGATAGATGAGATCGTGAAGGAATTCCCAACCCCTTTCCATCTCTATGACGAGAAAGGAATACGGGAGAATGTAAAGGCACTGAAGGAGGCATTTTCCTGGAATCCCGGATATAAAGAGTACTTTGCGGTGAAGGCAACGCCGAATCCGTATTTGATTGATATTTTGAAAGAATATGACTGTGGATGTGACTGTTCTTCTTATACAGAGCTGATGCTGTCCGATGCAGTCGGGATCAGAGGGGAAGATATCATGTTTTCCTCCAACGATACACCGCCGGAAGAATATGTGCTGGCAGACCGGCTGGGTGCGATCATCAATCTTGATGATATTACCCATATTGATTTCCTGGAGGAAACGATCGGACACATCCCGGAAACGATCAGCTGCCGTTATAATCCAGGCGGACTGTTCAAGATCAGTAATGATATTATGGACAATCCGGGGGACTCCAAGTATGGAATGACCACACAGCAGATCGAAGAGGCGTTTCAGATTTTAAAGAGCAAAGGGGCAAAGGAATTCGGTATTCATGCCTTTTTAGCAAGCAATACGGTGACCAATGACTACTATCCGATGCTGGCAAAGGTGCTGTTTGAGCAGGCAGTACGCCTTCAGAAGGCGACAGGAGTGCATATCAAGTTCATCAATCTCTCAGGAGGGATCGGCATCCCTTATACACCGGACCAGGAGCCCAATGATATCCGGGTGATCGGAGACGGCGTGCGCAGAGTGTATGAAGAGGTGCTGGTGCCGGCAGGGATGGGCGATGTCGCTATCTATACCGAGCTTGGCCGTTATATGATGGCGCCGTATGGCTGTCTTGTGACAAAGGCGATCCATGAAAAGCATACTCATAAAGAGTATATCGGTGTGGATGCCTGCGCCGTAAATCTGATGCGTCCTGCTATGTATGGGGCTTATCATCATATTACGGTGATGGGAAAGGAAGACTGGCCGTGTGACCATCAGTATGATGTGACAGGCTCCCTGTGTGAGAATAATGATAAGTTTGCCATCGACAGAATGCTCCCTAAGATCGAGATGGGAGACTATCTTGTGATCCATGACACAGGCGCACATGGTTTCTCTATGGGATATAATTACAATGGAAAATTAAAGTCGGCAGAGGTACTGCTGAAAGAGGACGGTACAGCACAGCTGATCCGCCGTGCAGAGACCCCGGCAGATTATTTTGCAACCTTTGACTGCTTTGAGATTGGAAAAAAACTGCTTCAGAAATAAAAAAAGTATTGCAAAATACTACAGGATATGATAAGATAAATCTCGGCTTGAGGAACAGATAAACGTCTGGTTCAAAGGCCGATGAGCGGATGTGGCGGAATGGCAGACGCACAAGACTCAAAATCTTGCGGGGGTGACCTCGTGTGGGTTCAAGTCCCACCATCCGCAGTAATTGTACATAACCCGGGCGTTCACTTAAAGGTGGGGCGCCCGGGTTTGTGTTTTATTGGGATAAAACAGATTACATAGCCAGGGCATGGTCGGTTCATAACCGTTGAGGATTTCGGCATAGGATTTTTGGCGGATCCTGAAGTCTAAGGATTTGCAATAAGAGCAGGTTAAGGTGATAATATGCGAGAAAAAGTATCTAAAGCAATATGGTACATTTTATCTTTTACATGTTTCTTTATAGGTATTTACCTATTATTTTTTAAAGGAGCGATATTGGCATCCATGACAGTTGGGATAGGAATGGGGCTTTCCAGCCCATTTTTGTATGACTTGATTATGAAAAAGTATAGTATAGAGGAATCTGGATTTTACTGGTATATGTTACGAATGCTCTTAACTCTCACGGGCGCCTTTTTGGCACTACTTGTAGCCTTGCCTATTTATCAATTGGTAAATAGGAATGGGATTTTTCAAAAGGCAGAGATGGAAAATTACAAATCAATATTAAAAATAGTGATGTTTATTATATATTTGGCAGTACTATTTTTGAATAGAGAAGTTAAGCGGTTTCACAAGTATATTATATTTGGAATGTTTTATTTATTATGTGTTAATCTTACCTTTTTTTCAGATTCTATAAATTTGATGATTGTAAGAAGTATGAATAAACTACTATTCGATGGTTTAGGTATAAAAGAGTTTGAATTTATAATTGATGGGTTTTTAGTACCTATAAAAGAAGCCATACTCACTTATATTATCTTTGATACAGTTCTAGAAAAAAAGCAGGATCAAGAACAAAAGTTTAATAAACAGCGGCAGACTACATATGAGGTGAATGTTATAGATCACAAAGGGGAATTAGGAAAGGACTATTATATAACAATAAGATGATGTTGGGGTCAAAAGTCAGTTTGGTACAACAATTTTAACATAACAGAGGTGTTCTGCTATTTGCTGAATATAATAAGTGATGGAGCAGTAAGATGAGATTATTAAGTATAACAGCCCAGAAGCCGGACAGCACCGGGAGCGGAGTATATCTGACGGAGCTGGTGAAGGGCTTTCAAAGGTTAAATATTGAGCAGGCAGTAGTCGCTGGTATAAGCCGGGATGGTACGGTCTGTCTGCCAGAAGGAGTGCAGGTGTTTCCGGTCTGTTTTGAGACGGGTGACCTGCCTTTTCCGGTTGTGGGGATGTCAGATGAAATGCCGTATAAAAGTACGAGATATTCGGACATGACACAGCAGATGACAAGGCAGTTTAAGACGGCCTTTGCTAAACGGATACAGGAGGCAGTACGCGAATTTATGCCGGATATCATTCTGTGCCATCATCTGTATTTTCTTGCGGCGATGGTGAGGGAGATGTTTCCTGATATCCCCGTATATGGGATTTCGCATGGATCGGACCTGAGACAGATCAAGAAAAATGAATGGCAGCGGGATTATATCAGCCAATGGATTCCTAGGCTGGACGGGATTTTCGCATTGCATGAAGAGCAGAAGGAGGAAATCTGCAGGCTCTATCAATGTACCAGGGAGCGGGTCCGGGTGATCGGAACAGGCTATAACAGCGATATATTCTATATAGATGATTCTTGTGCAAGTGATTCCTATACAAATGGTGCTTACATAAATGATACATGCACAGATGAGCGGGTAAAAGAAAAACTGAATTTGATCTTTGCCGGAAAGATATCGGAGAAGAAGGGGGTAAGAAGCCTGATCCGTTCGATGAAATATCTGGAAGAACGGGGAACCAAGGTGCGCTTGATGCTTGTGGGCGGGGCAGGGAATGAGAGGGAGTACCAAGCTATCTGTGAGGAAGCCCAAAACTGTCCGGCAGAGGTTGTATTTACCGGGAAATTGTCCCAGGAAGAGCTTGCATTTCGGATGAACCAAAGCGATGTGTTTGTATTGCCGTCTTTTTATGAGGGTCTGCCGCTGGTCGTGGTGGAGGCGATGGCATGCGGACTGCGGGTGGTCTGCACAGACCTGCCGGGGATCAAAAGCTGGCTGGATGCGAATATTCCAAATCATGGAGCCGTGTTCGTAGAGCCTCCGGTTATGGTGAATGAGGATGAGCCGATCGAGTCGGCCCTGCCCCTGTTTGAGAGACGTCTTGCATCGGCCATAGAAGAGGCAGGGAAAGCAGGCCTTCCACAGAGGGGGGCAGTGGAACGTATCTCATGGAGCAGTCTGTGTAAACGGCTTATAGAAAGCATGGATGATAGATAAAATCGATAAGTAGACCTATTTATATAAAATACTAATTAGCAAATATGCAGACTTTCATGCTAAAATTCTTTTAAGTGATGGGATTTAAAAAGATATCAGGGAGGTTTGCAGGATGCTGATAGACATGCATATGCACGAGATGCGGTACTCAGGTGACAGTTTTTTAAAGCTTGAGCAGATGGTAGAACTGGCAAGACAGCGTGGGCTTGACGGAATATGCATTACGGACCATGACAGCATGGGTTTGAAAAGTTTTGCGCAGGAATATGCCGAAAGGACTGGATTTCCGATTTTTGTAGGGATCGAGTATTTTTCATTGCAGGGCGATATCGTAGCTTTTGGGATAGAAGATTTTCCGAAAGAGAGGATCCCGGCACAGGAATTCATTTCTCATGTGCAAAGTCAGGGCGGCATGTGCTTTTGTGCCCATCCGTTTCGGAATAATAACAGAGGATTGGAAGAAAAGCTGCATGATATGCGCGGACTGGATGGAGTGGAGGTCCTCAATGGAAGCACTCTTTTTGAGGCCAACAAGAAAGCGGCCGAGCATGCGAAGGAATTGGGACTTGCAATGCTTGGTTCCAGTGATTGTCATGTCCCGGAAAAGCTTGGTATTTATGCAACCTATTTTCAGCGGGAGCTAAGCTCTGTGGAGGAACTCATCCAGGCGGTGAAAAATCATGAATGTATGCCGGCGTACTACAAGGAAGGCAGCTATTACTTATGGGATACAAAGAACAGAATCGATGCGCCTTTTACAATCCAGAAAAAAATTTGGAACAAGCCGTTGTGTATGGGAGTTGGGCCTTTTTGAATGCATAATACGCAATTTTCCATATCAAAATTACAGGATACTAAGCGGTGGGACAAAAGATGCTTATCTTTGTGGGGAGTAAGGCTCCGCAGAAAGTCGCAAAAAGATTTAATTTAATCGAAAGAGGAAGCTATGGATATAATAACAATTGATCATATTTTGGCAGGTAGTTTTTTCTTGTCTCAGGTATCTGAATATATGATAGAAAAATTGCAGTGCAGTGTAAAAAATTACAAACTGCAGGATTTTCGTTCGGATGATCTTGAATATCAGTTTATTGAAATGCTAGAAGATTCCTTGCAGGATACTTTTTCAGAATATGATGATAAGGTGGTTTCTGAGAAATTTAGTCTGTCCTTAAAGAATATAAAACGATTAGCAAAAGTTACAAGTCTAAAGGAGATCTTAGAAATATTGATCGAACAACCTGTAGATGATGACTTATTACATTTGTGGTATAACAATGTTAGAAAAGAGATTACGAAACCAAATAGGGAGTGGCTGGATGTAGTCGAGCGCTATGAAAGGGATGTACTTGTTTTGCGTACCGCCAGTATGATATAAAGATAGAAAGGATCTCCTAAAATGAATGAAAAACAATATGAATTTGATGCCGTATTAAAAAAGGTGCCGGATATCGACGGTGCCTATGTGGATTTCCCCTTTGATGTCCGTGAGGAGTTCGGCAGGGGCCGGGTGAAGGTACACGCCGAGTTCGACGGCGTGGAATATGATGGGAGCCTGGTGCGGATGAAGACTCCGAATCATATCATCGGGGTCAGAAAGGATATCAGGCAGAAGATCGGAAAACAGCCGGGAGATCTGATCCATGTTACGATCCGGGAGCGGGAGTAAATAGAGCATTGATAGTATAGGAACCAATCGGCAGCAGGTATTTAGAAAATTTTCTAAATACCTGTTGCTTTTTGGTTTGCAGTATGGTATAAAGTAATTAGAAAGTTTTCTAAATAGGTTTTACTACAGGTTTTCAGGACAGAAAAGAGGGATGTAAAATGAGCTTTGCCGAGACCTTTAAAGCGTTATCAGATCCTGTCCGGCGGGAGATCCTGGTACTTTTGAAGGATAAGACTATGTCAGCAGGTGAGATCGGCAGTCATTTTGATATGACGGGGGCAACGATCTCCTACCATCTGAATGTGTTAAAGAAGGCGGATCTGGTATGGGAGACGAAAGTGAAGAATTTTGTTTATTACGAATTGAATACATCTGTAGTGGAAGAGATTATGTTGTGGCTGTCTGAATTGAAAGGAGATAAGTGAGATGAAAGAGGAAAGCAAGTATAGGAAATATAAAGGTCAGATTATTTTGACGACGATCATCACGATTCTTCCTATGGTGGTGGGAATCCTTCTCTGGAACAGGATGCCGGATCAGGTAGTGGTCCACTGGGGGAATGATAATCAGCCGAATGGCTGGGCAAGCAAAGGATTTGCAGTGTTTGGAATTCCATTTTTGCTTGGCGTCGTACAGTTCTTATGTGTGATAGTGACATTGAACGACCCGAAGAAGCAGAACATCAGTGCCAAGATGCTGAAAGTAGTTTTCTGGCTGATCCCTGTCGTCTCCTGGGTCTGCTGCGGCATGACTTATATATGGGCGGCAGGCATTCCCGTTAATGTCGGGATGCTTGCCGGCCTGGCAGTAGGTATTGTCTTTATTGTGATGGGCAACTACATGCCCAAGAGCAGGCAGAGCTATACGGTCGGCATCAAGCTCCCCTGGACCCTTAATAATGCCGAGAACTGGAACCGGACAGTACGGTTTACGGGGAAACTGTGGATCGTGGCAGGCTTCTTATTCATTATAGAAGGCTTCGTGCAGTTAAACGGTGTCATACCTGTAGTGATTGCCCTAGTGATTGTCATACCTGCGGCATATTCCTTTATTCTTTATCAAAAAGGGGTATAAGCTCACGGATCGAGTGGATCACATTGGGCGCATCCGGCACCTCACCGAACCCATACGCTGCGAAGATAAACGGGATCCCGGCCTCTGTGCAGGCGCGGGAATCCCCCAGCGTATCCCCTACATAGACCACGTCTTTAAGATGATTTCGTTCCATTAATTTCAGGATCGTCTGTCCTTTCGAGGTATGCGTCTCTCCAAAGCACAGGTGATCCTGAATGTATTCACCAATACCTGTCGTCTTCAGCAAGACTTCGATATAACCACACTGACAGTTGCTTACGATGTAAAGAGGGACTTTTTTAGAGAGCGTATGCAGAGTTTCTTTTACACCATCATATAAAATTCCTGGTTTCGTTTCCAATAATTGATTCTCATATTCAAAGCACAGATCCCCCAGACGGTTCTGCTCCTCAAAAGACAGTTCCGGGAAAAGTGCCTCATAGATCTCATTCATCGGCAGACCGAACAGGTTCTTTAATGTAGCACCGTCAATTCTGATCTCCAGGTCAGAATGTTCTGAAATAGCCTGATTCCAGGACTCTGCCACAGTATCTGTTGAGTTCCATAATGTTCCGTCGATATCAAAAATAATTCCATCCATGATCATATACTCCTTGAGTTTCTTTTTATGATAACATAAAAAGAGCCTTTTAAAAAGAAAGATTTTAGTGTATACTCTATTATGATAATCAAGCAGTTACTATATTTATCTGACTGTAAATAGTAACAATTAGTCAAGTCATGGAGAATGAAAATGAGAGAAAAGATTGTATTGATAGATGGTCATAGTATTTTAAACAGGGCGTTCTATGGTGTCCCGGATCTGACGAATTCGGAAGGACTTCATACGAACGCTATTTATGGGTTTTTAAATATCATGTTCAAGATTCTGGATGAGGAGAAGCCCGAGTATCTGACCGTGACATTCGATGTACATGCCCCCACATTCCGGCATGAGATGTATGCGGAGTATAAGGGGACAAGAAAGCCGATGGCTGAGGAATTAAGGCAGCAGGTTCCTGTGATCAAGGAAGTTCTTCGTGCGATGGACATTGAGATCATCGAGAAGGCAGGACTGGAGGCAGACGACCTTTTAGGAACCATATCCAGGACCTGTGAGGAACGAGGACTTGATGTTTCTATCATTTCCGGTGACCGGGATACTCTGCAGCTCGCCACAGAGCATGTGAAGATTCGGATCCCGAAGACGAAGCAGGGCAGGACAGAGGTGGAGGATTATTATGCCGCCGATGTAAAGGAGAGATACGGTGTTACGCCGATCGAATTTATAGATGTAAAGGCACTGATGGGAGATGCCTCAGACAATATTCCGGGCGTTCCGGGAGTAGGAGAGAAGACAGCGACGAAGATCATCACCGAATACGGTTCCATTGAGAATGCCTACGCCCATGCGGCAGAGATCAAGCCGCCGAGAGCGAGCAAGAATCTCCAGGAATACTGGGATCAGGCATGTATGAGCAAGACGCTTGCCACCATCGATACCCATGCAGAGATTGAGTTTCAATTAGAGGATGCAAGACATGGAAATCCCTATACAAAGGAGGCCCATGATTATTTCCAAAGGCTGCAGTTCAAAAATCTTTTGAGCCGTTTCGATGTGGAGACCTCTGTCAATGATGTGGAATCCTCTTTCAAAGAGGTTACCGATAAAAAGGAAGTGGAACGGATCTTTGAGGAGGCGGCAAAGGCCGGGGCTGTCGGCGCTGCACTCACAGAAGACAATGGGAACGTACTGCCGCTGTTTGCACATCCATCCGGCTATGGCAGGCTGACGATCGCTTATGGAAAGGATCAGGTCTGGTCGATCGTGTGCAGTCCTGAGGTGGAGATGGACTACTTGTTTGGCAGACTCTCAGAACTGGCAGAGAAGACCGAGACCTTTGCCATGTTTGATCTAAAGAAGTATCTTCCGGTCCTTACGGTTACAAAGCAGGAGCATTGTTTTGACGTGACGGTAGCCGCATACCTGCTGAATCCTCTGAAAAGTGATTATGATTATGAGGATGTGGCGAGAGAGCAGCTGAATCTGATGATCGATGAGAAGGCGGAGCCGATGACGAAGGCCTGCTATGAAGCGTATACAGCCTATGCGGCATCCGGGATTTTGAGAGAAAAGATGCAGGCACAGGGAATGTATCATCTCTTTACAGATATTGAGATGCCGCTTGTATTTACCTTATTTGATATGGAACAGGCAGGCATCCAGGTGGAGGCGGAAGCCTTGAAGTTCTATGGAGAACAGCTGGGCGGACGCATTGTGGAACTGGAGAAAGAGATTTATGAGGAAGCCGGAGAGACCTTCAATATCAATTCCCCGAAGCAGCTGGGAGTCGTTCTGTTTGACCATATGCAGCTTCCGAACGGAAAGAAGACGAAGACCGGATATTCTACGGCAGCAGATGTTCTGGATAAGCTGGCACCGGATTACCCGGTGGTGGCTAAGATCCTGGAGTACAGGCAGTTATCCAAGCTGAAATCCACCTATGCCGACGGGCTGGCGGTCTATATCGGGCCGGATGGCAGGATCCACGGGAAGTTTAACCAGACCATCACAGCGACGGGACGGATCAGCAGCACAGAGCCCAATCTGCAGAACATCCCGGTACGCATGGAGCTGGGACGTCTTATCAGGAAAGTATTTGTGCCGAAGGAAGGCTGCGTCTTTATCGATGCGGATTATTCTCAGATCGAGCTGAGGATTCTGGCACACTGCTCGGGCGACGAGCAGCTGATTCAGGCATATAAAGAGGCAAGGGATATCCACCGAATGACGGCATCACAGGTGTTCCACACCCCATTTGACGAAGTGACCGATCTGCAGCGCAGGAATGCGAAGGCTGTCAATTTTGGGATCGTATACGGGATCAGCTCCTTTGGACTGAGTCAGGACTTAAGTATCACGAGGAAAGAGGCTGCCCAGTATATTGAAAATTATTTCGAAACGTATCCGGGGATCAAGCGTTTTCTGGATGATACGGTGGCACATGCTAAGGAGGAGGGTTATGTTGTGACTCTGTTCGGCAGAAGGAGGCCTGTGCCTGAGTTAAAGTCCAGTAACTTTATGCAGCGTAACTTTGGGGAGCGTGTAGCGATGAATGCTCCGATCCAGGGCTCTGCGGCGGATATTATGAAGATCGCCATGATCGGTGTAAACCGGGAATTGAAGGAAAAAGGGCTGAAATCAAAGCTGATCCTCCAGGTGCACGATGAGCTTTTGATCGAGGCATACGAGGAAGAAGTAGAGAAGGTAAAGGAAATCTTAAAACGCCAGATGGAAGAGGCAGCAGACCTGGATGTGCCGCTGATCGTGGACATGCATACAGGTGAGAACTGGTATGAGGCAAAATAGAATGAAGGTATTGGGAATTACAGGAGGCGTGGGTTCCGGGAAAAGTGAGGTCCTGCGTTATCTGGAAAAGGAATATGGTGCCGTTGTCTGCCAGCTTGATGAAGTAGCCAAAGAACTTCAGAAGCAGGGCGGGGCCTGTTATCAGCAGATTCTCGATCATTTTGGGACAGAAATCCTCGGAGAAGACCGGGAATTGGACAGACAAAAGCTGGCCATGATCGTGTTCCAGGATGAGAAAAAGAGACAAGTCCTCAATGAAATAGTGCATCCCCAGGTCAAGTGCTGGGTAGAGCAGGATATAAAAGAAAAGAAAGAGCAGAAGGTGCCGCTTTATGTTATTGAAGCGGCTCTTCTGCCGGAAGCAGGGTATGAGCAGATCTGCCAGGAAATGTGGTATATTTATGCCCGTGAGGAGGTCAGGAGGAGACGGCTTGAGGAATCCAGAGGCTATACGGACGAAAAAATCAGCCGGATGATCGCATCCCAGTCTTCAGAAGAAGTATTTAGAAAAACATGTCAGACCGTGATAGATAACAGTGGTTCGTTTGAAGAGACAAAGAAACAAATAGGAGAAAATATATGAGATTATGCAGCATTGCGAGCGGCAGCAGCGGAAACTGCATCTATGTAGGCAGTGAGCGCACACACCTGCTCGTAGATACAGGAATCAGTAAAAAGAAGATCGATGCAGGATTAAAAGAACTGGATGTAAAGGGGGAAGAGCTGAACGGGATTCTGATCACCCATGAGCATTCTGACCATATCCAGGGGCTGGGAGTGTTCAGCCGGAAATATGAGGTTCCCATCTATGCCACGCCAGGAACGATCGAAGGCATTAAAAACTATGGGCCTCTGGGGAAAATGCCGGAAGGGCTTTTAAATCCGATCCATATAGATGAAAGCTTTACCTTGGGCGACATTACGATCGACCCCTTTCGGATCTCCCATGATGCAAAGGAACCCTCCGGTTACCGTATGAACTGTATGGATAAGTCTGTGGCAGTGGCTACAGACCTGGGAATTTATGATGATTATATTGTTGAAAAGCTCCAGAAGTTAGACGCTGTGCTCCTGGAAGCAAACCATGATATACATATGCTTGAGGTCGGTTCCTACCCATATTATTTAAAGCGCAGAGTCATGGGAGATAAAGGGCATTTATCAAACGAATTGTCAGGACGGCTTCTTTGTGATATACTACATGATAATTTGAAGCACATCGTGCTTGGCCATCTCAGCAAGGAAAACAATTATGCGAAGCTTGCTTATGAGACAGTGAAGCTGGAAGTAACTCTTGGCGACAATGACTATAAAGGAGAAGACCTTAATATGGCTGTCGCAAACCGGGATGTGATTTCAGAGATAATTACCGTTTAGATACTTAGGAGGAAGAGAGAATGAAGAAATGTATTGTAACAGTGTTGGGAAAAGACACCGTAGGGATCACCGCAAAAGTATGTACCTATCTGGCTGAACATAACATCAATATTCTGGACATTTCACAGACCATCATTCAGGGGTATTTTAACATGATGATGATCGTGGATGTGACAAGCCTGGAAAAAGATTTTAAACTGGTATGTGATGAGATGGAAGCACTTGGTGAAAAGATCGGAGTAAATATCCGCTGCCAGAGAGAAGAAATCTTCGAGAAGATGCACCGGCTGTAAGACGAACTGTAGAATGACTGGAAGGCGAGGATAAATGCTATGATTAATATGTACGAAGTATCAGAGACGAATAAGATGATTGAGCAGGAAAACCTGGATGTCCGTACCATCACGCTCGGTATCAGCCTGCTTGACTGTATTGATCCTGATCTTAAGGAGCTGAACCGCAAGATATATGAAAAGATCACCAGACTGGCGAAGAACCTGGTTTCAACAGGAAATGACATTGAAAAAGAATTCGGGATCCCGATCGTAAACAAGCGGATCTCTATTACCCCGATCTCATTGATCGGAGGGGCAGCCTGCAAAAGCCCGGAGGATTTCGTGACCATCGCACAGACTTTAGACCGTGCGGCCAAGGATGTGGATGTCAACTTTATCGGCGGATATTCCGCACTGGTTTCCAAAGGGATGACAAAGAGTGATGAATATCTGATCCGTTCCATTCCTCAGGCACTTGCCGTAACTGAGCGGATCTGCAGCTCCGTCAATGTCGGTTCCACAAAGACCGGGATCAACATGGATGCAGTGCGCCTGTGCGGACAGATCGTAAAGGATACGGCGGAGGCAACCAAGGAGAATGACTCTTTAGGATGTGCAAAGCTTGTGATCTTCTGCAATGCACCGGATGATAACCCATTTATGGCAGGGGCATTTTTAGGGGTCACAGAGACAGATGCCGTGATCAATGTGGGAGTCAGCGGCCCGGGAGTGGTAAAAAAGGCACTGGAAAAGGTACGCGGCAAAGGCTTCAAGGAACTCTGTGAGACGATCAAAAAGACAGCATTTAAGGTGACCCGTGTGGGTCAGCTCGTAGCAGGGGAAGCATCCAAGAGACTGGGGGTTCCGTTTGGAATCGTGGATCTGTCTCTGGCACCGACACCGTCTGTAGGGGACAGTGTGGCAGAAATCTTAGAAGAGATCGGCCTGGAACGTGTCGGGGCGCCCGGAACAACCGCTGCACTTGCGATGCTCAATGACCAGGTGAAAAAGGGCGGTGTGATGGCATCTTCTTATGTGGGCGGCCTAAGCGGTGCATTTATTCCGGTCAGTGAGGATCAGGGAATGATCGATGCGGTCAATGCAGGCTCACTGACTCTGGAGAAATTAGAGGCCATGACCTGTGTATGCTCTGTCGGCCTGGACATGATCGCGATTCCGGGAAAGACAACTCCGGCCACCATTTCCGGCATCATTGCAGATGAGATGGCGATCGGTATGGTGAATCAGAAGACAACAGCAGTACGTCTGATCCCGGTCATTGGTAAAGACGTTGGAGATACGGCAGAATTCGGAGGCCTGCTTGGATATGCCCCGATCATGCCAGTGAATGAATTTGGCTGTGATGAGTTTATCAGAAGGGAAGGCAGGATCCCGGCACCGATCCACAGCTTTAAAAACTAAAACAGGGGAATAGTATATGAAAAAAATTGCGATTGTAACAGACAGTAACAGCGGAATTACACAGGAACAGGGAAAAGAAATGGGGATTTCTGTCGTACCTATGCCGTTTTTTATCGATGGGGCTCTGTTTCTGGAAGATATTACTTTGACACAGGAAGAGTTTTATCAGAAGCTGGGTGAGGATTCTGATATCTCCACATCCCAGCCGGCACCCGGGGATATTTTAGATCTGTGGGACCAGCTTTTAAAGGAGCATGATGAAGTAGTCCATATCCCAATGTCCAGCGGGCTGAGCGGCAGCTGTGAGACGGCAGTCACCCTTTCGCACGAATATGAAGGAAAGGTACAGGTTGTAGATAACCAGAGAATCTCTGTTACACAGGTTCAGTCAGTTCTGGATGCAGTGAAATTAAGAGAGGAAGGAAAATCTGCCCTTGAGATCAAGGAAATCCTGGAGAAGGAAAAACGGGAAGCGAGCATCTATATCACCGTGGATACCTTGAAATACCTGAAGAAAGGCGGCAGGATCACCCCGGCAGCAGCGGCTTTGGGGACGGTCTTAAACTTAAAGCCGGTCCTCCAGATCCAGGGAGATAAGCTGGATGCGTTTTCCAAGGTGAGAGGCTGGAAAGCTGCAAAGAGGACGATGCTCAAGGCCATCGAGACGGACCTCAAAGAACGTTTTGCAGGAAAAGAGGATCAGATGGTATTGGGAATGGCATATACCTGCAGCAAAGAGGAAGCAAAGGAGTGGAAACAGGAGATTCAGGAAAAGTTCCCTCAATATGAGATCCTGGAGGGACCCCTTTCCTTAAGTGTTGCATGCCATATCGGCCCGGGGGCGATGGCAGTCACCTGCATGAAGTGCCTGTAGAAGGTTACGGTGAGTATATGACAGAAAAGAAAGGCGGCAGAGATTTGAGATCTGCCGCTTTTTAAATCTTCAGGAGCATCTGGCTGTATTCATTTTGAAAGGCAGTTTTGTACTTATCTGTAATGACAGATTTGTAGAGGTTGGAAGCCAGGATATCATGATTGAGCATTTTCTTTCCGGCATCAGGAATGTCTTCTGTATCATACAGGCTTGTCAGCAGGGGAAGGATGCCGTTTTTTGTTACGCTGCCAAGAATCTTTTCCCGGTCTTTCCGAAAGCCCAGCAGGCGGGCATAGTAGTGGTAACCGCCGTCGATATATTCTTCCACATTCCTTTTCTTGATTCCCAGCATGATGTGCAGCAATGCCCGGTTAATGCGTGTCTGGGTCAGTTCCTTGGTCTTTAAAAGCTCGCAGAACTGTTTATAATTAAAAAAGTTATTTAACTGGCCGCTGATGCGGTTCGCCAGTTCTTCTGATACGTCCAGATAGCGGGTCAGATCCTGGGATGATTTGTTCAAAAGCTTGTACTTCATAAGCAGAGAAAAGTCATTCTGGTATACGGGGTACAGGACATGGTGGTAATCCTTTAAAAGCTCCAGACAGCAGGCGGGAACCTGGTCTTCCAGTTCATTGAGAATATTGGAAAAATGGAGGTTATCAAAGGTCCCCCCGTCCATATGGGTGCTGAGTGCAAAGCTGGAGTAGGCAAGCAGTGAGCGGATGGCAGAGGCGGAGCTGTAGTTATCCTGTAATTGTGTATCATGGTAGTGTGACTCTTCCCGTTTGATAGTGTACGGTCTGATGGAGCTGCCCAGCCGTTTCAGAGCCTTTAAATATTCGATGCCCAGGATGTTGTTTGGATCATTGAGAAGCAGAGAATATCCAGTATCCTCCATAGAAGCAGCGAGAGCCTTTTGTCTTGCTGCCGGGAAAGAAAGCCCTTCCTTTAAATAAGCCTGGAGCAGCTTTTTATATTCTTCTGGCTCTTCACAGAGAATATCAGCAACCGCTCTTAACCCCTCCAGGTCATTGCATTCGCTGCCAAAACAGAGGGAGTCCACGATCCCAAGGCTGTCCAGGAAGGAAACGGCCCCCATGGCAAAGAGCTCGGCACTTCCGGTCGCATAACAGACAGGAAGCTCAAAGACAGCTCCGGCCCCGCATTTTAAGGCCATCTCGGCCCGGATATATTTTGGCATGATAGCCGGAGTTCCTCTCTGTACATAATCTCCGCTCATGATGACAATGGCGGTATCGGCCCCGGTTATTTCCTTTGCTTTTTCTATATGATACTGGTGTCCATTATGAAATGGATTATATTCTGTGATTAAACCGACAATTTTCATAAGAATCTCCTTGTATATCAATTTATTAACCATTATACTATAAAATAGTGGGTTATAGTAGGTAGAGTTTGGTTTATAATATGTGATTTCTGTAAAATATAAGTAAAACAGGAAGAAACAGACCGGATTCTAGTACGGTGAATCCGGAGTAGAAAAGAAACGTTTAGAAATAAAAGACAGCAAGATTATTTAAAATAAAACAAAAGAGGGTGTATGGCATGGAAAATGAGATTGTATTTGAACTGCTTGAGCAGCGGAAATTTAAAGAATTGAAAGAAGAACTGGAAACCATGCATCCCGTTGACATTGTGGAGATGCTGGAGGAGTGTGACCAGAAGCAGCAGATGCTGATCTTCCGTCTTCTGGCCAAGGAAGAGGCTGCGGAAGTATTTACAGATATGAACAGTGACATGCGCGAGAATCTGATCAATGCGCTGACGGATTCCGAGCTGGAAGAGGTCATGGACGAGATGTATGTCGATGACACAGTGGATGTCTTAGAAGAGATGCCGGCGAATGTGGTGGACCGTCTCTTAATGGCGACAGATGAGGAGACAAGAAGAAAGATCAATGTACTGCTGCAATATCCTGAGGACAGTGCCGCAAGTATCATGAATGTGGATTATATCAGCCTTCGCAGGGAGATGACAGTTGCCGATGCTATCTTAAAGATCCGGCAGGTAGGTATTAATAAGGAAACGATCTATACCTGTTATGTGACAGAGAAAAAGAAGCTGATCGGGGCCGTGGACGTCAAAGACCTGCTCACAGCCGGTGAATCCAGGTTCATCGAGGAAATCATGGATGAGAATGTTCTCTGTGCAAAGACATTGGACGATAAGGAGGATGTGGCTACCACGATCAAAAAATACGGTTTGGTAGCGATCCCGATCATTGACCATGAAAACTGCCTGGTGGGTATCGTAACGGTTGACGATGCGATGTTCGTTCTGCAGGATGAGACAACGGAAGATATCAGTATCATGGCCGGTGTAAGCCCGAATGAGGATTCCTATTTCGGAACGTCTGTCTTGAAACATGCAAAGAACCGGAGTCTGTGGCTGATGCTGCTGATGCTCTCTGCCACGGTGACAGGAGAGATCCTGGGACACTATGAGGCTGCCATGGCAGTGATGCCCGTGCTGATCACCTTTATTCCCATGCTGATGGGAACAGGAGGTAACTGCGGTTCTCAGAGCTCCACTTTGATCATCCGCGGTCTGGCAGTCGGGGAGATCCAGTTTAAGGACATTTTCAGGGTCATATTTAAAGAGATCCGTGTTGCTATTGTGGTAAGCTGTCTTCTGGCGATCGTGAACGGGATCCGTATCTACATTATGTACGACCAGAATATTACCTTAGCCTTTGCATTGGGCCTTACCATGATGGCTGTTGTGGTCATGGCAAAATGTATCGGCTGCACCCTTCCTCTTCTCGCCAAGAAGTTAGGCCTGGACCCTGCGATCATGGCCGCACCGCTGATTACGACAATACTCGATACCTGTACCATATTAGTGTATTTTAATATCGTAACGGCGATATTCCACCTGTAAGGGGAGGCACGGTAATCTGCCCGTTCCTCTGCGTAATTTTTCGTTCTTCAAAACTAAAATTGTATTTAAAAATACACACGTTATCTACTTGTATACAAAAAATCTTTGCGTTATAATAAAACAAGTGAGAAAAAATGAAAGGTGGCTTTAAATCATGGGATTTATTGACGAAATCAAAGCAAGAGCAAAATCTGATAAGAAGACGATCGTCCTTCCGGAGACAGAAGACGTAAGAACTTACAAGGCTGCAGAAGCAGTTTTGAAGGAAGGAACCGCAGACCTGATCCTTGTAGGAAGCAAGGAAGAGATCGAGAAGAACGGCGCAGGATATGACATTTCCGGTGCTGTGATCGTAGATCCGGCTACAAGCGATAAGACAGAAGGCTATATCGCGAAGTTAGTAGAATTAAGACAGAAAAAGGGGATGACAGAAGAGCAGGCAAGAGAGATCCTTCTGACAAACTACTTATATTATGGGGTTATGATGGTGAAGATGGGGGATGCAGACGGTATGGTATCCGGAGCATGCCACTCCACAGCAGACACACTTCGTCCATGTCTGCAGATCTTAAAGACAAAACCGGGAACAAAGCTGGTATCCGCTTTCTTTGTAATGGTAGTGCCGGACTGTGATATGGGAGCAGACGGAACCTTTATCTTCGGAGATTCAGGTCTGGAGCAGAATCCGGATCCGGAGAAGCTTGCGAATATCGCAGTTTCCTCAGCAGAGTCCTTCAAGACACTGACAGGAAAGGAACCGATCGTAGCCATGCTGTCACACTCCACAAAGGGAAGTGCAAAGCATGCAGATGTTGACAAAGTAGTAGAAGCGACAAAGATCGCAAAAGAACTGGCACCAGAGTTAAAGCTGGACGGAGAACTGCAGCTTGATGCAGCGATCGTACCTTCTGTTGGAGAGTCCAAGGCTCCGGGAAGCCCGGTTGCAGGACATGCCAACGTACTGATCTTCCCTGACCTGGATGCAGGAAATATCGGTTACAAGCTGGTTCAGAGACTGGCAAAAGCAGAAGCTTACGGACCTCTTACTCAGGGAATCGCAGCTCCTGTCAATGATTTATCCCGTGGATGCAGCGCAGAGGATATCGAAGGCGTTGTAGCGATCACAGCAGTGCAGGCACAGGCACAATAAGAAATGAATTTCAGGAGGGTAAGAAAATGAATGTATTAGTAATCAACTGTGGAAGTTCTTCTTTAAAATTCCAGTTAATCAACTCTGAATCAGAAGAAGTACTTGCAAAAGGTCTCTGTGAGAGAATCGGAATCGACGGCAGCCTCACATATCAGCCGGCCGGCGGAGAAAAAGTAAAATCAGCAAAGGACATGCCTACACATACAGAGGCGATCCAGTTCGTGATCGATGCTTTGACAGATCCGCAGACTGGTGTTGTTAAGAGCTTAGACGAGATCGGAGCTGTGGGACACCGTGTGGTACACGGCGGAGAGAAGTTTGCATCCTCAGTTGTGATCACGGAAGAAGTGAAGAAAGCAGTAGAGGAATGCAATGACCTTGCACCGCTTCACAACCCTGCTAACTTGATCGGCGTGAACGCATGCCAGAAGCTGATGCCGAACACACCGATGGTAGCAGTATTCGATACCGCATTCCATCAGACAATGCCGGAGAAAGCATATATGTACGGACTTCCATATGCTTATTATGACAAATACAAAGTAAGACGTTACGGTTTCCACGGGACAAGCCACAGCTTCGTATCTAAGAGAGCAGCTGAGATCGTTGGAGTACCATATGATGCGACCAAGACTATCGTATGCCACCTTGGAAACGGTGCAAGTGTATGTGCCGTGTTAAATGGTAAATCCGTAGACACATCCATGGGCTTAACTCCACTGGAAGGTCTGGTAATGGGAACACGTTCCGGAGATATTGATCCGGCAATCCTGGAATTCATTGCAAAGAAAGAGAACCTGGACATTGAAGGTCTGATGAAGGTCCTGAATAAAGAATCCGGTGTATACGGACTTTCCAATGGTCTTTCAAGCGACTTCCGTGATCTGTCCGCAGCAGCAGAGGACGGCAACGGGCAGGCAAAGGTTGCTCTTGAAGTATTTGCCTATAGAGTAGCGAAGTATGTAGGAAGCTATACAGCAGCGATGAACGGCGTGGACAACATCGTATTCACAGCCGGAATCGGCGAGAATGACCAGGAGATCCGTGAGGAGATCTGCGGATACCTTCAGTTCCTCGGAATCGAGATCGACAAAGAAGCCAATGCAAAGAGAGGAGAGGAAGTGATCATTTCCACTCCGGACTCAAAAGTAAAAGTACTTGTTATCCCGACAAACGAAGAACTGGCGATCGCAAGAGAAACAGTAGCACTGATCTAATCAGTTTGTTTGACTGGTAAAAAGAAGGGAAAAAGGTGGGCGGACAAACATCCGCTCACTTCCTTTGTCAGAATATTCTGAATATGGAGAGCAAAAGGGTCAGACCCCTTTGCAGCGGAATCGAGCTCACATGGTTGAATAGTTACATTTTCTGTCAGAATCTGCATTTTTCTTGTTGACAAACTAATTTTACATGATATAATAATTTAGGTATGAATAGGAGTAATAAAGATGTTAATTAACCTATCAGACGTTCTGTCAGAACAGCACAAGACAGTGGAAGAGACAGTTGCTTTGGGATTGGAGAGTGTGGATCTAAAGTCCGGCTCGTATCCGATCGTCAGTAAAGAGCCTGTACATGTTGTCGTTTCCCATGTGAAGGACAAGGAGTTACAGATCAAGGCCGAGTGTAAGGTATGTATCATCATTCCCTGCGACCGATGCCTGGAAGATGTAAAGCAGGAGTTCGTACTGGATTTTACAAAGCATGTGGATCTTGGTATCTCAGATGCTGATCTGCCGGAAGGATTAGATGAATCAAATTTCATTGACGGATATCATCTTGACGTGGACAAATTGCTCTTTAATGAGATATTGATAGGATGGCCGACGAAAGTTCTATGCAGGGAAGACTGTAAAGGCATTTGTAACGTTTGTGGTCAGAACCTAAATCTGGGAACCTGTGACTGTGAAGACACGGGGCTTGACCCAAGAATGTCAGTTGTCCGTGATTTGTTTAAGAATTTTAAGGAGGTGTAACCTATGTCTATCTGTCCAAAGAATAAATCTTCTAAAGCTAGAAGAGATAAGAGAAGAGCTAATTGGAAGATGAGTGCTCCAAACCTTGTTAAATGCAGCAAATGTGGAGAACTTATGATGCCTCACAGAGTATGCAAAGCTTGTGGCTCTTACAACAAAAAAGAAATCATTTCTGTTGACTAATGAAAGAAGACAGAACAAAGGCTTTCCGGATGACCGGGAGGCCTTTTTTCGTGTCTTAAGGTGATAAAACTTTTATTTGTATGCAAATTATAGAAAATTTCAATATATATATATGAAAAACCAATTTGCTTTCTTTGCCCGCCTCCTTTAGGATACAAGTTGTGAAAAAATATCGAAAAATACAGAGGAGGTTTTTGAATGGATGCACTTCTAAGTGTAAACTGGACTGCATTAATAGTGCTGATTATTGCGCTGCTAATGTTCAGGGCGCTTAACTGGATCGCATATAAAGTCAATTGGACATTTGTGATCTTGATCAGTATGGTGATGGGAGCGGTGATCGGAATCGTGTTTGCTTCCGAGGGGAACTCCTATATGACATGGCTTTCTCTGCTCGGGAATATTTATGTTAATCTCATCAAAGCGTTAGTTGCTCCGGTTGTTTTGGTCTCAGTTATTTCCGGGCTGATTCAGTTAAATGATAAAGAAAAAATGAAAAGAATCGGGACAAGATCCGTATTTTGGCTGATGTTTTCATCAGCAGCCGCTATCGTGATCACTGTAGTTTTTGGAGGTCTGACAAAGATCGGGAAGGGAGCAGGGGCAGTGTTTGCCGACATCTCCAATGTCGCAGGCTCTACATTGGAGGCTTATCAGGAGATGGAAACATCCTTCGATCAGATCATCTTGAAGCTGTTTCCGACGAACGTTGCAGGCGATCTGGCGGCAGATAACATTGTTGCCATCATTATCATTGCAGTAGCGATTGCAGTTGCATATGTCAGCGTTTCAGCCAAAGAAGGGGAGGATAAAGTAAAGTCCTTTAAAGATCTGATCGAGGCAGTCAAGAAGATTGTTTTCTATATCCTTTCCTATGTGATTGATCTGACACCCTATGCGGTACTCTGTCTGACAGCGGTATCTGCAAGTCAGCTTTCAAGTGATAAAGAGGCTTTAGTGCAGGTGATTCTTCTTGTTGCAATGATTTATGCAGTGTGTCTCGTACAGACATATATAGTAAATGCATTGATTCTTAAGTTTGCGGCAAAGCTAAGTCCGCTCAGGTTCTTTCAGAAAACATTCGATGCCCAGGCCACAGCCTTCACGACACAGAGCAGTGTGGGATCCCTTCCGATCACTATCGACCGTCTGATCCGTAAGGTTGGTGTTGATGAGGAAGTTGCGAACTTTACAGCTCCTCTGGGAACGACCATTGGTATGGTAGGATGCACCTGTATCTGGCCGATCCTGCTGGCGATGTTCTATCTCAATGCAACGGGACAGCACTGGGAAGCCAGCCAGTATCTGGTTATGTGTTTCATGTGCCTGGTACTTGCCATGGGAAGCGCCGGAATGCCGGGAATCGGAATTGTAACGGCGGTGTCGCTTTTTAGTGCAGTAGATCTTCCCATCGCTGCAGTTGTACTGTTGATGCCGATCAACAGTATATCTGACATGGCACGTACACTGACGAATGTTGTGGGAGCAAATGTGGCGGCGGCTGTTGTTGCACGTAAGACAGGTCTTTTGGATGACAGTGTATTTGATGCGGAAGATGGAAGTCCCAAAAAGAAGGAGGCAGAGGCAGGATCAAAAAGTCAGCGGCTGCATTGATTACGTCAGTGTCAGCATAAAACGGAGAGCTCTCTTTCTTTCTGTTTTTTGGAAATTTTATAAAGTAGAAACAAAATGTGACGATAATTTTTAAAATTGTAGGAATTGGTTGTAAAATCCGTACAAAAATGATAAAATTATTAAATAACTATAAAGTTATATAAAGAAGGAGGGTAATTATGGACGACAATAAGAGTTTTAAACCTTATGTCAGTGCGGACAAAGTCATGCCTGAGTTTACTGTAGCATCTATCGTGCTTGGTATTATTCTGGCGATCGTCTTTGGCGCAGCAAACGCTTACCTTGGTTTGAGGGTAGGTCTTACGGTTTCTGCCTCAATTCCGGCAGCCGTTATCTCTATGGGTGTGATCAGAGTTATCTTGAAAAAGAACTCCATCCTGGAGAACAACCTGGTGCAGACGATCGGTTCTGCAGGAGAGTCATTGGCAGCAGGTGCGATTTTTACAATGCCAGCCCTGTTTTTATGGGCAGCAGAGGGGAAAGGGAGTGCACCAGGACTTGTTGAGATCACATTGATCGCATTGTGTGGTGGTATTCTTGGTATCCTGTTTATGATCCCACTTAGAAAGGCCTTGATCGTTAAGGAACACGGCACACTGCCTTATCCGGAAGGTATGGCTTGTGCAGAAGTTCTTCTTGCAGGTGAAGAAGGCGGTGCAAATGCCTCTACCGTATTCACAGGTATGGGATTTGCAGCAGCATTTAAATTCATTGTGGACGGTTTCAAGATTTTTCCAAGTGAGATTACATATGCTCCAAAGGCATATCCAGGCGGTGCCGTAGGTACACAGGTTTATCCGGCCTTAGTCGGTGTAGGCTACATTTGTGGACCAAAGGTATCCAGCTACATGTTTGCAGGCGGTATCCTCGGATGGCTTGTAATTATGCCGGCAATCGTACTGTTTGGTAAGGATATGATCCTGTTCCCGGGTACAGTGCCGATCGGCCAGATTCTTGCAGAGGGCGGTGTCAGTGCAGTATGGACCAACTACATCAAGTATATTGGTGCAGGTGCCATTGCAGCCGGTGGATTTATCAGTCTGATTAAGTCACTTCCATTGATCGTAAGCACATTCCGCGATGCAATGAAGGATTTGAAAGAAAGCAAGAACAGTCCGAAATCTATGTTAAGAACAGACCAGGATCTGAACATGGGAGTTATCCTTGGCGGTGTTTTAGTAGTGGCATTAGCTATCTGGCTGATCCCTGCTATTCCGGTCAACCTGATCGGTGCGCTTCTGATCGTTGTGTTTGGTTTCTTCTTTGCAACTGTATCATCCAGAATCGTGGGATTGATCGGAAGCAGTAACAACCCGGTATCCGGTATGGCAATCGCAACACTTCTGCTTGCTACCCTGATCCTGAAGTCTACAGGCAACACAGGAATCTCAGGTATGACAGGTGCGATCGCTATCGGATCTATCATCTGCGTGATCGCAGCGATCGCCGGAGATACTTCACAGGACTTAAAGACAGGTTATATCCTTGGTGCTACACCTAAGAAACAGCAGATTGGTGAGTTGATCGGTGTTGTTGCATCTGCAATCGCAATTGGCGGCGTACTGTATCTTCTGAACAGTGCATGGGGATATGGTTCAACAGAACTTCCTGCACCGCAGGCAACACTGATGAAGATGATCGTAGAAGGAATCATGGACAGCAACCTTCCATGGACTCTTGTACTGATCGGCGTATTCATTGCTATTATCATTGAAATACTCCAGATCCCAGTTATGCCGTTTGCGATCGGTCTGTACCTTCCGTTCCAGCTGAGTACCTGTATCATGGTCGGCGGTGTGATCCGTCTGGTTCTCGACAAGAGAAAAACAAAGGATGAGGTCGCAAAGAAGAGAGGTATCGACAATGGTGTATTATACTGCTCTGGTATGATCGCAGGAGAAGGTCTGGTAGGTATCTTACTGGCTATCTTCGCTATTATTCCGATGGGAGCAGGAACACTCGGAGATATGCTTGACATGTCAGGCAAACTGAACCTTGGACCAATCGGTTCAATTGTATTCTTTGCAGCACTGCTGTTTACAATGTTCCCGTTTGCTATTAACAAGAAAATGAAAAACAAATAAGAGACAAAAAAGGACAGTCGCTCCATGAGAGGGCTGTCCTTTTAAAAAAGTCAGGCAGGATAGAAAATGAAGAAAAAGAGAATCAATGAAAATTTTCTGGATTTTGTACCAATGAAGAATCCGGCATATGAATGGGATATAAATGAAAAGGGAATCGTAACCGTCCATGTGGTGAATACAGGTTTTTATAATAAAGTGGCACAGAAGTTTTTTCACCGTCCTAAGATCAGCCACATCGATCTGGATCATTATGGAAGTTATATTTGGGGAACGATAGATGGTGCCAATACGGTGCATGATATATCAAAAGAGGTAGAAAAGAAATTCGGAAAAAAGGCAGAGCCCCTGTTGAACCGGTTGGTGGCTTTTTTGGGGATTCTCCATGATCATAAGTTTATCTTCTACAAAGGAAGGGATAAATGGTAATATGTGGGTATATATAATCGGGATCTTACTATTTGCCATAGCCTCGGCGGTTCTGTATGCATGGGGGCTGAACAAGGCCAATACGCAGGATGCGGAGCTGATGGAAAGCCTGTTTATCAAAGGCGCCTCAAAAGTGAGAAAACACTTAAAGCACAGCGGTGTCATCACACTAAAGGAGATCGAGCAGGAGGTTACAGGAATCAAGGCTTCTCTTTTTTACAGCAGGAAGCGTGTAGCCGTGACTAATTCCAGGGAATTTGCAAAAAAATTAGTAGAATATATGCAGGGACAAAACCAGATCGAGCCGGGAGAAGCCGGAGGCAGAAAAGGATATGTTTTAAAGCAGAGACCAGAGTAGAGATGCTGGTCTCTTTTTTTTATCAAAATAGCAAAACCCTCCTTCGTATTTGTCTATATTATATAAAAAGAGGGATAATAATTTGTGTTTATTGTTGAAAATACAAAAATGGCTTGCAATAGGGGGAGTGATATGGTAATATCAAGACATAAAAATGAATCGATTCAATTTAAGAGAAACGCCGTATTTACAAGGGATAAATCATATATAAGTGAATTGATTTATATCCCCTGGTTCCAACCAAGAAGGAGGAAGAAGAATGAAAAAAATTGCTGCATTAGTATTATCGTTATGTATGGTGTTTTCACTTGCAGCCTGTGGAGGCGGCAAGAGTGATGGCGGTCAGTCAAAGGAGAAGAACAATGCACAGGATAGCGGAGGCAGTAAAACCATTGCATTAGTGCCGCCTGCTATGATCTCCCCGTATTACAAGTCCGTGATCTCAGGTGCTCAAGAAGCCTGTGATAAACTGGGTTATGAGTTAAAGACACTGGCTCCGGAATCTGAATCTGATTATGCATCACAGGTACAGATCGTAGAAGATATGATCACCCAGAAGGTGGATGGTATCATCCTCTGTGCGATCAACAGTGATGCAATCGTAGCAGCGGTAAAAAAGGCAAATGAGGCGGATATACCTGTTGTCATGTTTAACACACAGAATGAACTGGCAGGGGGTGAGGTCGCATGCTATGTAAGATATGACCAATACGAAGCAGGGGCCAAGGTATGCGATTTTGTTGCCGAGCAGTTCGGTGACACCTTAAAGGTAGCTATCGTAGAGGGCCTTCCGTCAGACCATACAACAGAGAGAATGGGCGGCTTCGTAGACAAAGCCAAGGAAAAATATCCGAAGATCGAAGTGGTTGCCAGTCAGGCTGGAGACTGGGAGCGCGAAAAGGGCATGAACGCCGCTGCCAATATGCTCCAGGCTAACCCGGATATCAATGTGATCTTTGCTTTATGTGACGAGATGGGACTGGGTGCAGTCCAGGCTGTCAAAGAAGCTGGTTCAGATGCTAAGGTCGTAAGCTTTGACGGAAATCCCAATGCAGTTGCAAGCATCCAGGCCGGTGAACTTGTTTCCACAGTATCCATCGGCGGTCCAGGCACAGGAATGGCATGTGTGGAAGCATTACATAAGATCTTTGAAGGCGAGACAGTAGAGAAGATTGAAAATGTAGATACCGAGATCGTATGGAAAGAGAATGCGGATCAATTTCCGTCAGAGGCTGATTAGACATTTGTAAACGGCAAACATTGTAATGAAGTACGCACAGCTTTGTGCGTACTTTTCTAAAATAGGTCAGGAGGAAGCAAATGACGGATCACTATATTTTAAAAATGTCAAACATTACAAAACGTTTTCCCGGTGTCCTGGCACTTGATCATGTCAGTCTTCGTGTCAGAGAGGGAGAAGTACATGCATTATTAGGAGAAAACGGGGCAGGAAAGTCCACGCTGATGAAGATCCTTGCGGGTGCATATGTGAAGGATGAAGGAGAGATTGAGATTTTTTCCAAGAAGACAGAGCTGGGCAGTCCAAAAGCAGCTGAGGAGCTTTTGATCAGCATCATCTATCAGGAATTAAATCTGATCCCCACATTGACTGTGGCTGAAAACATATTTCTTGGGCGTTATAAGATGAAAAATTCTATCCAGGTGGACTGGAAGGCGGTGTATGAGGAGGCGGAAAAACTGCTTTGTGAACTGGATGTAGATATCAAAAGTACTTCTTATGTAAAAGATCTTGGAATCGCTCAGCAGCAGATGGTGGAGGTCGCGAAGGCACTTTCCATGAATGCAAAGATCATCATCATGGATGAGCCCACCGCTCCTTTGACAGAGAGGGAGACAAAGAACCTGTTTCGGATCGTGAAAAAGTTAAAAGACAATCAGGTTTCCATCATCTACATCTCCCACAGGCTGGAAGAGGTTATGGAGATATGCGACAGGGCTACCGTTATGAGAGACGGCTGTACTATTCAGGAGCTGGACATCCGTGATGTGACGATGGATGAGATCATCCGTCTGATGGTGGGCCGGGAATTAAAAGAAAAATACCCGCGGATCGAAAAAGAGATCGGTGGAGAGGTATTTAAGGTGGACAACCTCTGTGCAGGAACCAAAGTACAGAATATCAGCTTTTCTGTGAGGGCAGGGGAGGTGCTCTGCGTGGGCGGCTTAGTCGGTGCAGGCAGGACCGAGACAGTCAGGGCGGTCTTCGGGCTGGATGCCAAGACGGACGGGCATATCTTGATAGAAGGCAAGGAATGTGTCATTAAAAATCCAAAGGATGCCATTGATGCGGGGATCGGATATGTGACAGAGGACAGGAAAGGCGAAGGGCTGGTTTTAAAGCTGGGAGTCGGAGAAAATGTGACTCTGGCTGCTCTGGATGTATTTCGGTCGGGGATTCATCTGGATCTGGGCAGAGAAAAAAGTACGGTAAAGGAATATGTCAGTAGATTGAATATCAAGACACCCTCTATTTATCAGCGGGTGGAGAATCTTTCAGGAGGCAATCAGCAGAAAGTTGTTCTTGCGAAATGGCTCTTATCAAAATGTAAAGTGCTGATCTTGGATGAGCCGACCCGGGGGATTGATGTGGGTGCGAAAATAGAGGTTTACCATCTGATCAACGAGCTGGCAAAGGAAGGAAAGGCAATACTGGTTATTACATCTGAGATCCCTGAACTATTAGGGATCTGTGACAGGATTATTGTAATGGCAAGAGGAAAGATAAGCGGCTCTCTGACTAGAGAAGAAGCAGATCAGGAATCGGTCATGACGCTGGCTGTGGGTGCAGAGGAAAGGGGAAAACAGAATGAAGATTAAAGCAAAAGAGAGAAAAGGTACAAGCTATGTGGGAATATTGATCGCACTCGTGGTGCTGTGTGTGGCATTGAGCCTGGCCAGCGACAGCTTTTTGACGGCATCCAACCTGCTGAACGTATCCCAGCAGATATCGACAAACTTTCTGATCGCGATCGGAATGACCTTCATTATCCTTCTGGGCGGGATCGATCTTTCTGTAGGCTCTGTCATTGCAGTAACCGGCCTGATGATGGGAATCATGATGAAGAACTGGAACCTGCCGGTCTTTGCAAGCCTGCTTTTAGGCCTTGCTTTTGCTGCAGCGGTCGGACTGGTGACGGGACTTTTGATCACAGGCTTTGACCTGCCGCCGTTCATTGCAACGTTAGGTATGATGTCGATCGCCAGAGGTGCAGCATATACCATCACAGAAGGACAGCCGATCTATACATTCCCGGAAAGCTTCCTGGCTGTCACAGGCAGATACAATGGCATTCCTATCTTTACGATACTGATCATGATCGTAATGTTCATCATTGCCGCATATGTGCTCAAATACACCAAGTACGGAAGGTACATCTATGCGATCGGAGGAAATGAAAATTGTGCCAAGCTTTCAGGGATTAATGTAAAGAAGGTTAAATGTATTGCGTATGTGATCAGTGGCTTCTGCTGTGGTGTTGCAGCGATCGTGCTGACCTCCAGGCTGGATTCCGCGGTACCAACAAATGCGGATGGTGCGGAATTGGATGCCATAGCGGCAGTTGTCATCGGAGGAACTTCCATGAACGGAGGAGAAGGAACCCTGGTGGGGACGATCATAGGTACCATGATCATCGGGATCGTTGCCAACGGCCTGAACCTTTTGAATGTACCGCAGGGGGCGCAGAGAATGGTAAAAGGCGGGATCATCGTTTTGGCGGTAATCGTAGATGTGATCAGGAGAAAGCGCAGCGAGAAGGCTTGATATAAGGAGGAAAAAGAAGTGAAGACCGGTATGGGACATAAAAAATGGTGTATCCCGGATCTGTACATGAAGGAACCAGGTGATATGCCGACGCCGTCACATGAAAGCATTACATTATTAAATACGGGAGAACGTCCGTCTGTTGTTAGTATGGAGCTTTTGTTTGACGGTGGGCTTGGATCCGCAAAGCTGGAGCAGATCCTGGTGGAGCCGAAAACAGCAAGACACATCCGCATGGACCGGCTGGAGGAGTGGAATCAGAAGGTACCGACCTCCACATGTTACTCAGCTATTTTAGTCAGCAGTGAAAATATCGTGGTGGAGTATGCGCGGTTTAACTGGATAGACGGGGCTGCCCAGTCATTTGCAGTGATCCCATATTTTGAGGACTAGGAAAGCGGGGATATTTTTACGAACATAATGACAGCAGGAAGTATAGAGAGGAGCAGATGAAAAATGGAAGAAAAAAGAGTCGCAGTTGTAACAGGAGGTACCCGGGGGATGGGGCAGGCAATCAGCGTGGAGCTTGCGAAGAGAGGTAATATCGTCTGCGCAGTATATCGTTCACAGGAAGAGAGTGCCATAGAGACTTTGAAAAAGCTGAGGGAGCTGGAACCTAAAAGCGGCATCTACCGGGCAGATGTTTCAAAAGAAGAGGAAGTAAAATGTTTGATACAAGAGATTGGAGAGAAATTCGGGCGGATCGATATTTTAGTAAATAATGCGGGGATTTTTGATTTCCGTTTTATTGATGAGATGGACGCAGCATATCTCACCAGGGTATTGGATACGAATTTCAAGAGTCAGTTCTATATGCTTCAGAATGCAGCGGAGTACATGAAGAAAAACAGATATGGAAGAATCGCTAATGCATCCTCTATCTCCGGGCATTTTGCAGACTGCGGGCTTGTGGCATATGCGGCAAGCAAGGCAGGGGTGGACATGCTGACGAAGATCAGTTCTGCGGAGCTTGGGCCCTACAATATCAGTGTCAATGCGTATGCTCCCGGAATCATCCATACGGATATGACAGATGAGATGATACAAAAGCGGGGAGAAGAGCAGGTGCAGGATCTGTGTCTTCGCCGGTTTGGAACGGGAGAGGATGTGGCTGCACTCGTGGGATTTCTGACCTCACCTGAGGGCGGGTATGTCACCGGGGAGATCATAGGGATCGACGGCGGGATGTTTAAAGTCCAGAATACATATCTGGCATATGCCCATGCAGGAAAGGAGGCATAAATATGAGAGGAAAGATGAAAGCGTTATTGTCATATGCACCTTATGATAACCGGCTTTCGGAGGCTGAGATCCCCACACCAGGGCCGGGAGAGCTTCTCGTAAAGGTGGAGGGCTGCGGCATCTGCGCAGGGGATGTGAAGTCCTATCATGGCGGGATCCGTATCTGGGGAACCAATGAGGAAAACCGATACATCGAACCGCCGGTGACAGGGGGGCATGAATTTTTCGGAGAAGTTGTTGAGACAGGCGAGGGGATGGAGGAGTATGTGCCCGGAGACCGGGTGAGTGCAGAACAGATCGTTCCCTGCAGGGAGTGTGAATTCTGCCGGCAGGGGAAATACTGGATGTGTACAAAATCTGCGGTATATGGCTTTAAGCAGCATATCCATGGCGGCTTTGCTAATTACATCAAGCTGCATAAAAACAGTATCATTCATAAGATCCCAAAGTCATTTACAAAAGAGCAGGCAGTCATGATCGAGCCAATAGCATGCGGAATGCATGCAGTAGAGCTGGCAGGGATCGGACACGATGATGTCGTGGTGATCGCAGGACTTGGAGCGATTGGGACCTCTATGGTGAATCTGGCGAAGCTCTGTCTGCCGAGGCTGGTGATCGGGATTGATGTGAAGGAATTCCGTATGGAGATGGGGAAAAAATATGGAGCGGACTATGTATTAAATCCTACGGTGTGCGATGTGGCAGAAGAGATCAAAAGACTGACAGGCGGCTATGGCTGTGATGTATATATAGAAGCTTCCGGAAGTCCGAGAAGTGTCACGCAGGGGCTGGAATCACTAAAAAATCACGGGAGATATATACAGATGGGAGTATTTGCTGAGGAAGTAAAGGCTGACTGGAATGTGATCGGAGACGGAAAGGAACTGATGATCAAGGGATCCCATCTGTCAGCGCTGACCTTCCATTCCGTCATAGAAGGCATAGAAAGCGGACTGATCAAGACAGAGGGGCTGATATCACATACCTTCGCATTAGAGGACTGGGAAAAGGCATTTCGGGCAGCAGAGGAAGATCCTGAGGCAATGAAAATCATGCTGGTTCCCTGAAAAGGAGAAAGAAAAACACCGCAACTGCTGAAAAATACAGAAAAATCTGCTATAATATAGCAGGCTGTCCATATAATAAATCCGTAATACAGGGCAGCTGTTCACCGGTCAACGGAACGGATCTTAAGGCCGGTGGGAAAGGAAACAGTTGTGGCGGTTATAAAAGATGTTGCAAAACTAGCCGGTGTCTCGGTAGGCACCGTATCGAAATATTTAAATACTCCGGAGTTATTAAAAGAAGAGAAGCGGGAAGCAGTTGAGGATGCGATCAAAAAGCTGAATTATAAACCAAACTTATTTGCAAGGAATTTAAGGGTACAGGATTCAAAGACCATAGCAGTCATCGCACAGGAAATCCGAAATCCATTTCATGCTGCGCTGTTTAATACGATCCGCAGAGAGGCGATGAAGTATAACTATTCAGTAGTACTGTATTCGATCAACGATGTAAACGGGAGTATCGATAAACTGTTTGAGTCACTGCCGGTTCACTATTTCAGCGGATTGATCCTTTGTTATTTTCATGATATGGAGCAGTCCATCTCCTTTGCAAAAAGACATGATAAGGTGCCCATGGTTATTATGAGCAATTCGGACAGATTTTTTAGTGAATATGATTCAGAAAAGATCGTCCATGCAGATTTCACACTGGGGATCCAAAAGGTCTGTGAATACCTGATCAGTATTGGTAATAAGAGCATTGCCTATATCGGGTGCAAGACAAAGGATACGGCCCATGAGCCAAAGTTAAAGGGCTTTCTGATGACAATGGAAAAGTATCATTTAGACCCCCACAGTATCATTCGTCTGGAGAAAGAATATACAATGGAAACAGGATACGAATCTGCAGAGCAGATCTTAAAGCAGGATGTACTGCCGGATGCGATCTTAAGTGATACAGATATCATGGCGATCGGAGCCCTGAACTGCCTGCGCGATCATGGGGTCAGAGTTCCGGAGGATATCATGCTTGGTTCTTTTGATAATATTGAATTTTCCAAATACTGTAATCCCAGGCTGACTACAGTGAATGTGCCGATCGAGGCCATGAGTGTAAAAGCAGTGGAGCTGCTTCTCGCCCAGATGGAAAACAGCCAGCCATCGGGCAGCGGGACTGCATTTGACTTGGAGCTGATCGTCCGTGAATCGACCAAATAACAGGAAAATCGGTTGGATGAAAAAGAAAAGAGAGTAAAGGCACCCGTGAAACAGAGGTGTTTTTACTCTTTTTTCTGCCTTTTCATATAGGGAACGTCTTCTATGGCAGCAGATTTCAGGCGGATCAGCGTTTTTGTGCATGCCTGCAGAGAGTGCACAGTGGCAGCGCATCAGGCACCTCCTCAATTATTTCAAATTCTTATTGATTTTTATAATGATGTTTAGTAGAATTAATGCAGTAGCGTTAGGAGGAAGAGAAATGTCTGAGATTACAAGAGTTGCCTTGGATGCAATGGGCGGTGACAATGCACCGGGAGAGATCATCAAAGGTGCCGTGGAGGCCGTGAAGCAAAGAGGTGATATTAAGATCCTGATGACAGGACAAAAGGAGCTGCTTGAGAAGACGTTATCGGAATATGCGTATCCAAAAGACCAGATTGAGATCGTGAATGCGACAGAAGTGATCGAGACTGCAGAACCGCCGGTGATGGCGATCCGCAGGAAGAAGGATTCTTCTATTGTAGTTGCTATGAATCTGGTGAAGAAGGGTGAGGCTGATGCGTTTGTTTCTGCGGGCAGTTCAGGAGCCATCCTGGTCGGGGGCCAAGTCATCGTAGGCAGGATTAAAGGCGTGGAGAGACCGCCGCTTGCCCCGCTGATCCCCACAGCCAAAGGGGTATCATTATTGATAGACTGCGGTGCGAATGTAGATGCAAGACCTTCTCATCTTGTACAGTTCGCAAAGATGGGTTCTATCTACATGGAGAACATCATCGGTAAGAAGAACCCGACAGTAGGAATCGTAAACATCGGTGCGGAGGAAGAAAAGGGCAATGCATTGGTAAAGGAGACGTTTCCGCTGCTGAAAGAATGTAAGGATATCAACTTCGTGGGAAGTGTGGAGGCCAGGGATATCCCGTCGGGAGCCGTAGACGTTGTGGTGTGCGAAGCATTTGTCGGGAATGTGATCCTTAAGCTGTTTGAAGGCGTGGGCGGCACACTGATCAGTAAGATCAAGGGAAGCATGATGACATCCCTAAGGAGTAAGATCGGAGCACTTCTCGTAAAACCGGCGCTGAAAGCTACATTAAAAGATTTTGATGCCAGCGAATACGGCGGAGCGCCGCTGCTTGGTCTCAATGGGCTGGTTGTCAAGACACATGGAAGTTCTACTTCAAAAGAAGTGTGTAATTCAATTATCCAGTGCGTCACATTTAAGGAACAGCGGATCAATGAGAAGATAAGAGACGTGATCACACAGGCGCAGGAAGAAAAAAAAGAAGATTAATGTAACGAAGAAAGGGAAGAGGACAATGGAATTTGAAAAATTACAAGAAATTATTGCAGACGTATTAAACGTTCCTAAGGAAGAGATTACTATGGAGACGACATTTGTAGATGATTTGGGAGCAGATTCATTAGACATTTTCCAGATAATCATGGGGATTGAAGAAGAATTCGACATTGAGATTGACAACGATGATGCAGAGAAGATCGTGACAGTAGGCGATGCGATCGAGCAGATTAAAAAGGCTGTAGAATAATAGGTAACAGATGAAAAAGCCCCTATGGGCTTTTTCATTTTAATAGGAGAAGGAAATGGGCGATAGATTAAAAGATCTGGAGAAAAAGATAGGATATGAGTTTCAGGATTTTTCACTGCTCCGGCATGCGATGATGCACAGCTCTTATACCAATGAGAGGCATCTGGAGAAGCATCACTGCAATGAACGTCTGGAGTTTTTAGGGGATGCGGTGTTAGAGCTGGTATCCAGTGAATATCTGTTTTTAGATTCCCCGAAGGTATCAGAAGGAGAACTGACAAAGACAAGGGCGAGTATGGTGTGCGAACCGGCCTTGGCATTCTGCGCAAGGGATATAGACCTGGGGTCTTACCTGCTCCTTGGAAAAGGAGAAGAGGCGACCGGAGGAAGACAGAGAGATTCCATTACTTCTGATGCAATGGAAGCACTGATCGGGGCGATTTATCTGGACGGTGGTTTTACTAATGCA
This sequence comes from Faecalicatena sp., assembly GCF_058819085.1. NCBI lineage: Bacteria > Bacillati > Bacillota > Clostridia > Lachnospirales > Lachnospiraceae > Faecalicatena > Faecalicatena sp. The sequence goes on along the minus strand of NZ_JBZUUL010000049.1, from coordinate 147,920 downwards.
AAAGAGTTTATTCATCGGTTTATACTGACGGATTTAGAAAATAAAAAGCTCTTTTTCGATAGCAAGACTATTTTGCAGGAGATCGTGCAGGCAAAAATGGATGGGGCGATCTCCTACCAGCTGGTGAAAGAGGAAGGACCAGACCATAATAAGTCTTTTTTCGTTGAAGTCAAGATCGGCGGCGAAGGGTTCGGCATCGGTAAGGGCAGAACGAAAAAGGCCGCAGAGCAGGAGGCGGCATACAAGGCGATCCTGGAGTTAAGAAAAGAAAAATAAAGCAGGTGTTATATGTATTTAAAAAGCATAGAGGTACAGGGCTTTAAGTCTTTTGCCAACAAAATCAAGTTCGAGTTCCACAACGGGATTACCGGCATCGTGGGCCCCAACGGCAGCGGAAAAAGCAATGTTGCGGATGCAGTGCGCTGGGTTCTCGGAGAGCAGAGGGTGAAGCAGCTCAGGGGCGGGACTATGCAGGACGTTATCTTCTCCGGGACGGAGAACAGAAAGCCGTTAAGTTACGCGTCTGTTGCGATCACCCTGGATAATTCGGATCACCAGCTGCCTGTGGAGTATGAAGAGGTGACGGTCACAAGGAAGCTGTACCGCTCCGGGGAGAGTGAGTACTTGATCAACGGTGCGGGCTGCCGTCTTAAGGATATCAATGAGATGTTCTATGACACCGGTATCGGAAAAGAGGGTTACTCCATCATCGGTCAGGGACAGATCGACAAGATCTTAAGCGGAAAGCCGGAGGAGAGGCGTGAGCTGTTCGACGAGGCAGCGGGTATTGTGAAGTTTAAACGCCGTAAGAACCTGTCTCTGAAAAAGCTGGAAGATGAGCGGATGAACCTGACCCGTGTCAACGATATCCTGGCAGAGCTGGAGAAACAGATCGGACCATTGAAACGGCAGTCAGAGGTGGCCAGAGAATATCTGAAAAAGAAGGAAGAACTGAAAACTTACGATATTAATATGTTCCTGTTAGAGACAGAACGGATCAAGGACCAGATCAGGGACGTTGACGGGAAACTTACGATCGCCGGTGACGAGCTGGAGGAGACCAGCATTAAGTATGAGAATATGAAGACCGAATACGAGGCCATCGAGGAGGAAGTGGATGAGATTGATTTCTCGATCGAGAAGGCCAAGGGCCAGCTCAATGAGACCACTCTTCTAAAGCAGCAGCTGGAAGGCCAGATCAATGTCTTGAAAGAGCAGATCAATACGGTCCGTATGAATGATGAGCATTATGACAACCGTTTGAATACGATCCGTGTGGAGATCGAGACAAGAAAGGCACAGCAGGAGGAGCTGACGCGCGAGAAAAGCGAGGTCGCAGGCAGGCTTGCGGAGGCTACAAAGAACGACACCCAGGCAAAGGAAGCCCTGATTGATGTTCAGACACGAATCGCCGGACAGACGGCTCAGATCGAGCAGAATAAGGCGGAGATCATGGAGCTCTTAAATAACAGGGCATCCACGAAGGCTAAGATCCAGCATTATGATACGACTCAGGAACAGATCACCACAAGAAAAGCCGAGATCGGAAGAAAGATCATTGAGGTTTCCTCCGAGGCGGAGAAGCAGAATGCAGTGCTTGCCTCTTATGAAGAAGAGGTGAAAAAGATCTCTGAGGAGATCGCAGGGTTTACACAGAAGGTCCAGGTCAATGAGCAGAAGATCGACCAGCTGCAGCAGGAACTGTCCAGGAAGCAGGAGCAGCTGCGGATCGGGCAGACCGCTTATCACAGAGAGTCTTCACGGCTGGAGTCTTTAAAAAATATTACAGAGCGCTATGATGGGTATGGCAATAGTATCCGTAAGGTCATGAGCAACAAGGACAGGGAAAAGGGACTGATCGGTGTTGTAGCGGATATCATTAAGGTTGACAAAGAATATGAGATCGCAGTGGAGACGGCACTGGGCGGCAGTATCCAGAATATTGTCACGGATAATGAGGAGACTGCAAAGCGCATGATCGCATACTTGAAGCAGAATAAGTTTGGGCGTGCCACATTTCTGCCGCTCACCAGCATGCATGGGGGCGGAGGCATCCGGCAGACGGAAGTATTGAAAGAGCCGGGAGTGATCGGCCTTGCAAATACACTGGTTGATGTGGAGCCGAGGTTCAAGGGGCTGGCCGAGCAGCTTTTGGGAAGGACTATCGTGGTCGAACATATTGACCACGGGATCCGGCTTGCCAGAAAGTACCATCAGTCACTTAGACTGGTCACTCTGGAGGGAGAGCTGATTAATCCGGGCGGTTCCATGACTGGAGGAGCCTTTAAGAATTCCAGCAATCTGCTGAGCAGGCGCCGTGAGATCGAGGAATTTGAGCAGACAGTGAAGATGCTCAAAAAGGATATGGATGACTGTGAGGCAGCAGTCAATGAGATCAAGACAAAGCGTGCCGCATGCTACAGCATTATCGATGAGATCCAGCAGAAGCTGAGAAAGGCATCGGTCGTAGAAAATACGGCGAAGATGAACCTGGAGCAGGTGCTGACAAGACAGCGCGAGGCAAAAGAACGCTATGATAATTATCTAAAAGAGCAGGCGGAATTGGAGGCTAAACTTCAGGAGCTGATCGATAACGAAGATTCCATCCAGATGGAACTGGAGGCATCCGAGGCTCTGGAAAAGGAATTGAACCAGAAGATCGAAAAGCTGCAGAAGAATCTGGAAGCAGATAAGGAGCAGGAAGCTATCCAGCTCAAGAGATCCGAGGAAGTACACCTTTCCCTTGCCAGCCTGGAACAGCAGAATGTGTTTATCCAGGAGAATACAAGCCGTATCCGTGAGGAGATCGAGAAGTTCGAGGCAGAGTTAAAGGAACTGGATATCAACAAGGGCAATGCATCTGAGGAGATCAAGGAGAAAGAGGATAAGATCCAGGATCTAAGAGATACCATAGAGAATTCCAAGGAATTATTTGCTGAGATCGAGGCAGAGATTAAGAGCCAGGTTGCAAAAAGAGATGAGCTGAACCAGAAGCACAAGGCATTTCTCGGCAAGAGAGAGGAGCTCTCCAAACAAATGTCAGAATTGGACAAGGAGTGTTTCCGTCTGAACAGCCAGAAGGAGTCCTACGAGGAGGCATCTGAGAAGCAGATCAACTACATGTGGGAGGAATATGAGATCACCTACAATCATGCACTTGAGCTTCGCAATGTGAACCTTACGGATCTTTCCTATATGAAACGTCAGATCCAGACCTTAAAAAGCGAGATCAAGAAGCTGGGTGATGTCAATGTCAATGCGATCGAGGATTACAAAAATGTGTCCGAGCGTTATGAATTCCTTAAGGGACAGCATGACGACCTGATCGAGGCAGAGGCTACTCTGGTGAAGATCATCGAGGAACTGGATGCGGCCATGAGAAAACAGTTTGAGGAGCAGTTCGCCCTGATCTCGAAGGAGTTTGACAGCGTATTCAAGCAGCTGTTCGGAGGCGGGAAAGGAACACTGGAGCTGATGGAGGATGAGGATATCCTGGAGGCAGGAATCCGGATCATCGCACAGCCGCCAGGCAAGAAGCTCCAGAATATGATGCAGCTTTCCGGCGGGGAGAAGGCGCTGACAGCGATCTCGCTGCTCTTTGCCATCCAGAACTTAAAGCCTTCCCCGTTCTGTCTGCTGGACGAGATCGAGGCGGCATTGGATGACAGTAATGTCACCCGTTTCGCGCAGTATTTACATAAGCTGACGAAGAATACACAGTTCATCGTCATTACCCACAGAAGGGGGACCATGACATCAGCGGACAGGCTGTATGGTATCACCATGCAGGAGAAGGGGGTATCCACCCTGGTATCCGTGGATCTGCTGGAGGATTCCCTGGAGAAGTAGGGGAACGCGTTGTCTGAGGGCAGCACTTCCATAGATCAGAAAAGGGAAAACCGAAGATGGGAATCATAAAAAAGAAGAACAGTTTAAGGGAGGAGAAAGATGGAGGAGAAGCAGGGCTTTTTTAAACGGCTTGTATCCGGCCTGACTAAGACAAGAGATAACATAGTCTCGGGTATGGACAGCATTTTCCACGGCTTTTCAAAGATAGATGATGATTTTTATGAAGAGCTGGAGGAAACGCTCATCATGGGTGACTTAGGCGTTAACACCACGATGGAGATCATTGAGGATTTGAAGGAAAAGGTAAAAGAACAGCACATCAAGGAGCCGGTAGAATGCAGACAGCTTTTGATCGACAGTATCAAGGAGCAGATGGATGTGGGAGAAACAGCCTATGAGTTTGAGGATCAGACCTCGGTTGTTTTTGTGATCGGTGTCAATGGCGTAGGCAAGACAACGACTATAGGAAAACTGGCTGGAAAATTTCACGACCAGCACAAAAAGGTGATCCTGGCAGCGGCAGATACGTTCCGCGCGGCGGCGGGAGAGCAGTTAAAGGAATGGGCAAACCGTGCACAGGTTGAGATGATCGGCGGCCAGGAGGGCGCAGATCCGGCATCTGTTGTATATGATGCGGCAGCTGCGGCAAAGGCAAGGAAGGCAGATATCCTTCTATGCGATACGGCCGGACGTCTTCACAATAAAAAGAACCTGATGGAAGAGTTAAGGAAGATCAACCGTGTCATAGAACGGGAATACCCGGAGGCATACAAAGAGACTCTGGTCGTCCTGGATGCAACGACCGGGCAGAACGCACTGGCCCAGGCACGGGAATTCAATGAAGTAGCAGATATAACGGGAGTGATCCTGACGAAGATGGACGGCACCGCAAAGGGCGGTATCGCAGTGGCGATCCAGGCAGAATTAGGGATCCCGGTAAAATATATCGGAGTCGGTGAGTCCATCGACGATTTACAGAAATTTGATGCAGATGAGTTTGTGAATGCGTTATTCTACAATGAGGCAGAAGAAGAGGAATAGCGGAAAGAAAGAAGGGGTAAAATGTTAACGTTAGAGAAGTTTGAGGAAGCAAGTGAACTCGTAAAGCAGGTAACCAACCCGACCAAATTGGTGTACAGCGACTATTTAAGTGAACAGAGCGGCGGCAGAGTATATTTAAAGCCGGAAAATATGCAGCATACCGGCGCATATAAGCTGCGCGGTGCATATTATAAGATCAGCACGCTGTCCGAGGAAGAGAGGCAGAAAGGCCTGATCACCGCATCTGCCGGGAATCATGCCCAGGGCGTGGCATATGCCGCTAAGAAGTATGGCTGTAAAGCAACCATCGTGATGCCGACCGTTACCCCGCTCATCAAGGTGAACCGCACGAAGAGCTATGGGGCAGAGGTGATCCTTCACGGCGATGTCTATGATGATGCATGCGCGTATGCATATGAGCTGGCAAAAAAGGAAGGATATACCTTTGTACATCCGTTCGATGATCTGGATGTCGCTACAGGACAGGGAACGATCGCTATGGAGATCGTACAGGAGCTGCCGACTGTTGATTACATCCTTGTACCTGTAGGCGGGGGCGGCCTGATCACAGGAGTGGCTACGCTTGCCAAAATGCTGAATCCGAAGATCAAGGTAGTCGGTGTAGAGCCGGCCGAGGCAGCCAGCATGACGGCAGCTTTAAAGGCAGGGGAAGTAGTGGCTTTAGATAGTGCAAATACCATTGCAGACGGTACTGCAGTGAAAGCAGTGGGCGTTCAGAACCTTCCTTATGTTCAGGAGAACGTTGACCAGATCCTTTTGGTAGAAGACGATGAACTCATCGGGGCTTTCCTGGATATGGTGGAAAACCATAAAATGGTCGTAGAAAATTCAGGACTTCTTTCCGTAGCAGCATTAAAACAGTTAGACTGCAAAGGAAAAAAAGTAGTCTGCATCTTAAGCGGAGGCAACATGGATGTGATCACCATGTCCTCTATCGTACAGCACGGCCTGATCCAGAGAGACCGCATCTTCTCTGTATCTGTCCTGCTCCCGGATAAGCCGGGTGAGCTGGTGAGTGTCGCATCCACGATCGCCGATGCCCAGGGCAACGTGATCAAGCTGGAGCATAACCAGTTTGTAAGCACGAACAGAAATGCTGCCGTGGAACTGCGTATCACGATGGAGGCATTCGGCACAGAGCATAAACATAAGATCCTGGATGCACTGGAGGCAAAAGGATTCCGCCCGAAACTGATCAGTGCAAAATTGTATTAAGAATAAGAAACAGCCGGCATACCAAGGAGAAGTTATGCCGGCGCTTTCTTTATATTAAAAACATAAAGAAAAGAGGCGTATATTATGGAACGAAAAAGACCTAAGCCAGGGGAAATCTACACACATTTTAAAGGAAGACAGTACCAGATACTGCATATTGCAATGCATACCGAGACTGAGGAGGAATTGGTGATTTATCAGGCGTTGTATGGTACCCGGAAAGTCTATGCCCGTCCTCTGGACATGTTTTTAAGTCCTGTTGATAAAGAAAAATATCCAGAGGTAAAACAAAACTATCGGTTTGAATTAACAGGAATCATAAAAGATAATGCAGAACCGGACGGTGCAGCTTCTATTTCAGAGGGGCAGACTGCGGAAAAAGAGGACAGGGATGACCTAAACCAGATTCCCCTTATTTTTCAATTCCTGGACTGCCGTTCCAATGAGGAAAAGCTGAGATATCTTTGTCAGCACAGGTTAGAAGTGACAGATTCCTTTTTACTGACAGCGGGGGAGAGCATCGGATGTACCATCACAGAGAAGACGACAGAGTTGAAGTTTGAGGAATTAATGAATTACCTGCGCATCAAGATCAAATACGAGACCGGACGATTGAGGTAGGAAAATAATAGCTTGACAATAAAGTCTTACAAATGTAGTATATAAATAAGTATTACAAATGTAGGAGATTGCTATGCGCAAAATAAGAACGTCAAGATTTTTAGTTTTATTGATTTTTTTTGGTCTGCTATTTTTCATTTTAATATGTCGGCTGTTTCAGCTTCAGATTATCCATGGCGGGGAGTATATGGAGAATTTCAGTTTAAAGACAAAGCGGGAGATTCTGCTTAAGGGAACCCGGGGGAATATTTATGACAGGAATGGAAAGCCTCTTGCGCGAAATCAGCTGGCCTATGCAGTTACCTTTGAGGATGCCATAGAATATGATACCAGCCGGGAACGCCAGTTAAGCCTGAACGGAAATATTTATCAGATAATCAGTATCATAAAGGAACATGGGGATTCCATTGAGAATAGCTTGAAGATCGGACTTGACCGGAGCGGGGCTTATCAGTTTACGGCAGAAGGTTTCTCTCTGGACAGGTTCAAGGCAGATATATATGGGAAAAGCCAGGTGGAAGACATGACGGAAAAGGAGAAGGCTTCTACGGCGGAGGATGTGATGGAGTTTCTATCAGGGGAAGAGAAGTTTTGTGTCTTTTCCGAAAACGGAGCTCCATATACAAAAGCGGAAAAAAGAAAATACGGACTGCCAGAGGATATGGGCAAAGAGGATTTATTAGATCTCTTAAGCGTGAGGTACTCCTTATTTTTACAGACATACCAAAAATATCTTCCTGTCATTGCAGCCAGAAATGTATCCCAGGAGACCTTAGCAGCGATCATGGAAAACCAGCCGGAGATAGAAGGGGTGAATGTTGAGGAGGACAGCATACGGGTATATGAAGGCGGGGAGGCCTGTGCACCGATCCTGGGGTACACAGGAACCATTTCCATGGAGGAGCTTAAGGAAAAGGAGAAAGAAGGATATTCGCTCAGCTCTGTTGTGGGGAAATCAGGAATGGAACAGTATCTGGAGGATATCCTTAAGGGAAAAGACGGAAGGAAAGAGGTCTTTGTGGATAATGTGGGGAGGATGACATACGATTCCGGAGTGGTGGAAGAGCCTGGGTCGGGGAAAGATGTTTATCTGAGTGTTGATATGGATCTGCAAAATGAGATATACAGGGCGCTGGAACAAAAGATTGCGGATCTTCTTCTGGAAAATATAATCAATGCAAAGACATTTGATAAGACAGCAGTGAGTGATGCTACAGAAATCCGCATTCCTATCTATGACGTATATGTCTCTTTATTAACGAATGAAGTCATGGACTTGTCTCATTTTCAAGGGAAAGAGGCATCAGAGCTTGAGAAAGATATTTATGAGAAATTCAGGAAAAAGAGGAAGGATGTGATATCCAGGGTACAAAAGGAGCTGGAGAATCCATCCGGCCCATTTTCGGAACTTTCAAAGGATATGCAGAAATATCAGCAGTTCATCATCGAAAACCTGGATATCTTTAAGAGGGATGAAATAGATACGGCGTCCGAAATATACAAAAAATGGGAAAATGGTGAGGCTTCCCTAAGGGAATACATACAGGAGGCCATCAAGGAGGAATGGGTCGATCTTAGCAGACTGGATTCAAACGAGGCCTATTTAAAGCAGGACGAAGTCTATAGTCTTGTGATCAGTTATATAGCGGAGGAACTAAAGCGTGATTATGAGTTCGAAAAAATTGTTTATGGACAGATGGTAATGGCCGATGAGATACTTCCTGAGCAGATCTGTATGCTTCTGTATGAGCAGGGCATCTTAAGTAAGCAGGACGCAGAGTTTGAAGGATGGCAGCAGGGGGCGATTTCTTCCTATGATCTGATCATCCGGAAAATTCAGAAATTAGAGATCACCCCTGCGGATCTGGCTTTAGATCCATGTTCCGGTTCTGCAGTCGTAGTGGATACAAAGACCGGAAAGGTACTGGCATGCGTGAGTTATCCGGGATATGATAATAACAGACTGGCGAACCAGATGGACCATGATTATTATTTCAGGATTTATAACAATAAATCCCTTCCGCTTTATAATCGTGCCACACAGCAGTTATCAGCCCCGGGGTCTACCTTTAAGCCTGTCACCATCATTGCAGGTCTGGAGGAAGAGGTGATCGTACCGTCTGCGGAGGTTTTTTGCGACGGCGTGTTTGATAAGGTGGATCCGCCTTTAAAATGCTGGAACCACCTGGGCCATGGCAGTGTATCAGGGACAGCCAGTGCACTGAAGAATTCCTGCAATGACTACTTATGCGAGATATCATACAGGCTGGGCATGACAGACTCTGGAACATTTTCCGATGATCAGGCATTGAAGGTGATCCAGGAATACGCAGAATTGTTTGATATGGACAAAAAGAGCGGAATCGAATTGACAGAAAGCACCCCCCAGATTACAGACAAATACGCGATCCCTTCTGCGATCGGTCAGGGGACGAACAATTTTTCCACCGCACAGCTGGGGCGTTATGCTGCCACACTGGCAAACGGGGGGACCAGCTTTCGTCTCTCCCTAATCGGAAAGGTAGATGAAGTGGAAAAAGAACCTAAAATAATAAGTGATATCCATCTGCCTGCCGAGGTGTGGGACAGTGTTCATACCGGAATGGAGTGGTATGCACAGGATACAGGGATCTTCGATGGATTTCCGATCCCGTCCGCAGGTAAATCCGGAACAGCGCAGGAAGTGAATACCAGGCCGGATCACGGCTTGTTTGTGGGATATGCACCGGCTGAGGAGCCCCAGATCGCGGTTGCGGTCAGGATCGTGAACGGTTATTCGGCAACCCCGGCGGTAGAATGTGGAAGAAAGATATTTGAGTCCTATTTTCATCAGAATTAAAAGACAGCCTCAGAATGATATGGGCATGACCTGCCGGATCATTTTGAGGCTGTTTGCCTTAGGTTAAAAAATACTTTCTAAAATCTGGATGGTAACCGCGGAGGCATTTCTGCCGTCAGCATACTCAGAGTCTTTGAGATTAGCCGCAAAGCAATAGGTACGGCCCTCATGTTCCAAAAATCCTACAAACCACCCATTGACGAGCTTTCCATCCTCAATACCTGTCCCGGTTTTCCCATAGAGTCTGCCGAAGGAGGTCTCCTTAAGGAATAAGGCGTCTTTGATGGCCTCTATATTCTGTACTTTAAAATCCCACTTGTTTTCAAGGAGGCCCGCTAATAGATTCACCTGTTCCACCGGGGAGATCTTTAAGGAGGATTGAGCCCAATAGGACGTAGTTCCGCCGCTTAGATCACAGTTTCCGTAAGAGATCTTCTGGTAGTAGGAGTACAATTTTGAAAGCCCCAGCTGGCGGTCCAGATTCTGGAAATACCAGTTTACAGAATCGTGCATGGCAGTATTCAATGTCTGATTCTGCTCCCATGCGTCAAAAGGCTGTTCATTTCCATCCCATTCCTTAAGAGAGTCTTTCGGAGAGATCACCTGTTCCTCCAGGGCAAAAAGCCCGCTGTATATTTTAAATGTGGAATCTGGGGAAACTCTCTGTGTACTTAATTCCTTATTATAGATCTGATACTGTTCTTCTTCCATATCATATAAAACAAAGGAGCCGTCTGTCCCCTGAAAATAAGAGGAGAGATCGAGCTCTGTCCAGCGATTATCCTTTAATCGGAAGGAAGAATCAGAAGAAGCATATGCTGTTAACAGAGGACTTAAGCAGTATACAAGCGCCAGTATCAGAAGCAGCACGCCTATACTTTTGGTTTTCTGCAGAGCAGAATCCTTTTGATATCCTGCGATCTCCACGATCCGCTGCCGGATCAGCTCTTTCCCGCCGCCCAGGGCAGAAACGAAAGAAAAGTGCATTCCCTTTTGCATATGTTTTGCATATTGAAGGATCGTATAACCGTATTCCCTGGCCTGACCGCTTCCAATGACAGAAAGGACTAAGTGGTCGCAGGCGATCTCGCGGTCTTTTCTGAGCTGTCTGAATCCATACCAGATAAAAGGGTTAAACCAGTAAACGATCTGTAGAAGGCAGACCAGGTCATTCACAAAAGCATCCCTCTGTTTATAATGCTGCAGTTCATGCAGGAAAATGAAACGCAGGTCCTTTTCTGATAATAGAATGTCCAAATCCTGGGGGATCATGACGGTGGGCCTAAGCCATCCGTAAGAAACCGGGGTCGGGAGATCGCAGGAGGCGTAAAGCCGAATACTGCGCTTTATGCCCAGTTCCCGTGAGCAGGCCGCAAACTGCTGGTACAGATCCGGCTCGTTTAGCCGATTGACCGGATATGCCTTTTTTTGCAGGAAATAGATTCCCATAGTACTGCGCAGGAAAAGGGCTGCGGCAAGAAGCATGCCTAAGATCCAGATTCCAAACAGCACCCAGTTCAGCAGACGGCCGGATGAAGCAATGGCGGTTGAAAAGTCCCGGATCCCCCAATCGGAAGTAACAGACGGGGGAGTACTTCCTGTCAATGCAGAAGCGGAAGCAGAGGCAGACCTTGAAAATAGCTGCCGTATCTTTAACAGCAGGTTTGCAGGAGCAATGCTCCTGTAAGGGAGAAAGGGTATAAGCATAGCGAATATAAAAACATACCACAGCCGATACTGTACGTTCAAAGTGATATGCTTTTTCAAACATTTTTTCAGTATCAGCATACAGCCAAGCAGGATGCAGATAAAAATATTACAGGCTAAAAAACGGACAGGGAATGTCATGATTATTCACCACGCTTTATTTTGGAATCAATGATCGTATATAAGTCCTTTAGTTCTGAATCCGACAGCTCTGTGCTCGAAAGCAGAGTAGAGAGCATGGGAGCTACCTCGCCGTTGTAAAAACGATTCAGGAAAATATGACTTTCCTGTTCCAGATATTTTTCCTGGGAAATGATCGGGAAATAGTAGTACATGCGTCCCCGCTGCTCGTAGGAGATCACCTTTTTGGCAGTCAGGCGGGATAATAATGTGTGGATCGTCTTCTGATTCCATGTATGAGTCTGCCCGGCCCGGTCACATACCTCGTTGGTGCCAAGGGGGGATTCATCCCAGAGGATTTTCATGATCTCGTATTCGGCTTCTGATATCTGTGGTAATCTTTCCATAGTTCTTCTCCTTTAATCTTACTTGTGTAATAATTATAAAGGATAAAGCCAGAGCCGTCAACTAAGATACGAAGGATGCGCAAATTGTCCGCAGGGAATAAAAAGGGGATAAAAAGGAGGACTGTGCACAAAGTCTGTGCAGCAGTCCTCTCATTTGTACCCCGGCCGGGGCAGGTATTTTATTTTCTATATGCCGTGCTTTTCGAGTAGAGCGTGGATCTTATCGGTAGGATTAAGTACCGCACCGATGGTGGTGTCATGATTCAGGGAATCAATGATCAGTGCCAGGAACTTGCTCATATCCGCGGTTACAAAATAAGGCTTATCCTTTGCAGACGGCGGAAGATAGGTCAGGTTTGTCGTGATCACGCGGTCAAGATAGCCGTTTTCGTAATATTCATCAAACTTATCGAAGCCTTCTGTGAATAATCCAAAGGTGGTACATACGAATACCCGTCCGGCCTTTCTGTTTTTCAGCTGTTTGGCGACATCCAGCATACTTTCACCGGAGGAGATCATATCATCTACGATGATGACATCCTTGCCCTCCACATCATCTCCCAGGAATTCATGGGCTACGATCGGATTCTTTCCGTTGACTACGGTAGAGTAGTCGCGGCGTTTATAGAACATTCCCATGTCCACGCCCAGGATATTGGAGAAATAAACGGCGCGGTGCATCGCTCCCTCATCCGGGCTGATGATCATTAAGTGCTCCTTGTCCACTTTCAGATCCGGTACGGAACGGAAAAGGGCCTTCATGAATTGGTACGGAGGATTGAAGCTGTCGAAACCATTAAGCGGAATGGCATTCTGTACTCTTGGGTCGTGGGCGTCAAATGTGATGATATTCGATGCACCCATTGCAACCAGCTCCTCCAAAGCAAGTGCACAGTCTAGAGACTCTCTCTTCGTACGCTTGTGCTGGCGGCCTTCATATAAAAACGGCATAATGACATTGATTCGGCGTGCTTTGCCGGTTGCGGCAGAAATGACCCTTTTTAAGTCCTGAAAATGGTCATCCGGTGACATGTGGTTTTCGTGTCCATTCACGGTATAAGTAAGGCTGTAGTTACATACATCTGTCATGATAAATAAGTCAGTCCCGCGGATTGTTTCTTTGAGAATCCCTTTTGCCTCGCCGGAACCAAAACGCGGGCAGCAGCAGTCCACCAGATAATTGTGGGATTCATAATTGACATAGAGCGGAGAGGGCTTGACTTCACTGATTGTATTCTCGCGGAAGGATACAATGTAGTCATTTACCTTCTTTCCAAGTTCTTTGCAGCTTTCCATGGCAGCGATCTTTAGGGGTGCCACAGGAAGTGTCCTTTCTAACAATTCGATGTTTGACATGATTTTCTCCTATGTTCTACGAATTTAAGACTGGAAAAATCCAGTCTCTTACATATAAGGTTATATCATTTTTAATGATGAAATTCAAGCACAGCTTGCATAAATGTGTGTACAAAACACGGTACAAACACTGGCGATACACGGCCCATACCGTTTCGGCACACGTAAGAAGCTCGAATATGACAGCAAGAGGAGCATATGCTTATACGCATAGACAGCCGGATTCATTGCAATACTGGGAGGATTTGTGATATAATGCTTGCAGTAAAGTATTGGCTTTTCCTTTTCTATATATAATAAGAAGTGTGATTTCAAAAGAAAGCTTTACAAGTTTCGGCAGATATTGTAAAATCAAGCGGGCAGGGTTGAAAGACATAACACAGTATAAAAGAAGTTATCTTAAGTCTGCCAGTTCCTAAAAGAAACGAAAAATGAAAAGTTCAGAAAGGTAGTTAATAAATATGAGTAAACCAGTAGTAGCGATCGTAGGAAGGCCAAATGTTGGAAAATCTACGTTGTTCAATGTCCTGGCAGGAGAGATGATTTCAATCGTCAAGGATACGCCGGGAGTTACAAGAGACCGTATCTATGCTGATGTCAATTGGCTGGATAAGGAGTTTACCCTGATCGATACCGGGGGAATTGAACCGGACAGCAGGGATATCATCCTCTCCCAGATGAGAGAGCAGGCACAGATTGCCATTGATACGGCCGATGTGATTATCTTCATTACGGATGTAAAGCAGGGATTAGTGGATTCAGATTCTAAGGTTGCCGATATGCTCAGGAGATCAGGCAAGCCAGTCGTACTTGTTGTTAATAAGGTGGATAATTTTAATAAGATGATGCCGGATGTTTATGAATTCTATAACCTCGGTATTGGGGATCCGGTTCCGATCTCAGCGGCATCCAGGCTGGGGATCGGAGATATGCTGGATACGGTAGCACAATATTTCCCGGAAGGTGCGGGAGAAGAGGAAGAAGATGACAGGCCGAGGATCGCCATCGTCGGAAAACCGAACGTGGGGAAATCTTCGATCATCAATAAGCTCTTAGGTGAGAACCGCGTGATCGTATCTGATATTGCAGGAACCACCAGAGATGCTATTGACACAGATATCGTGTACAATGGAAAGGAGTATATTTTCATTGATACGGCAGGGCTGCGCAGGAAGAATAAGATTAAGGAAGAGCTGGAGCGCTACAGTATCATCCGTACGGTAACAGCAGTAGAGCGTGCGGATGTGGTCCTTATGGTGATCGATGCCACAGAAGGGGTGACGGAGCAGGATGCTAAGATAGCCGGAATCGCCCATGAGCGCGGAAAAGGGATCATCATCGTAGTGAATAAATGGGATGCCATCGAGAAAAATGATAAGACTACCAGAGAATATGAAGCCAAGATCAGACAGGTCTTATCCTATCTTCCTTATGCGGAGGTCATGTTCGTATCTGCAAAGACAGGGCAGAGACTGACCAAACTGTACGAGATGATCGATCTGGTGATCGAGAACCAGACGCTGCGTGTGGCGACAGGAGTTCTCAACGAGATCATGACAGAGGCAGTTGCTATGCAGCAGCCGCCGTCAGATAAAGGCAAGAGGCTGAAGCTGTACTATATTACACAGGTTTCTGTGAAGCCGCCGACCTTTGTTATTTTTGTAAATGATAAAGAGCTGATGCATTTTTCTTATACCAGATATCTGGAGAATAAGATCAGAGAAGCCTTTGGATTCAGGGGAACCTCTCTAAAGTTCTTTATCAGGGAAAGAAAGGAAAAGGAGCAATAGTTATGGAACGTTTCATCTGCCTTTTGATCGGTTATGTCTGCGGTTTATTACAGACAGGCTATCTTGTAGGGAAGCTCAATCATGTTGATATCAGAAAAGAAGGGAGCGGAAATGCAGGCTCCACCAATGCCGTGCGGGTGATGGGGTGGAAGGCAGGTCTTATGACCTTTGCAGGAGATGTGCTCAAATGTGTTGCGGCGATCCTGATCGTCCGTTATGTTTACAGAGGCAGTGAAGCTCTGCCGCTTTTGGCGATGTATGCGGGGATGGGAGCCACACTGGGGCATAACTTCCCGTTTTATCTGAAGTTTAAAGGGGGAAAAGGGATCGCGGTCCTGGCAGGCCTTGTCGTTTCCACGGGCCCGGCGATGGTGCCGATTCCGCTGGCGGCCTTTTTGATTTCTGTGATTTTTTCCAGATATGTATCCTTAGGGTCTCTGCTTGCTTCCACCTTGTTTTTCCTGGAAGTGGTAACCTTTGGACAGTACGGCGGCTTTCATATGGCAGCCCCGTACTTGTATGAGATGTACATACTGGTCCTTGTCCTGACCCTTTTGGCATGGTACAGGCATAAAGAGAATATTAAGCGTCTGCTCGCAGGCACGGAGAATAGATTTGGTTCAGGGAAGAAAAAGTAGATTCAGATGTAAAGGAGAATGAATGATGGCAAATGTAGGTGTATTAGGAGCTGGAAGCTGGGGAACAGCACTTTCTGTCCTGTTGCATGAGAATGGACACCAGGTGACCATTTGGTCGATCGACAAGGCAGAGGTGGAGATGCTGACCCGGAAAAGAGAACATGAGACAAAGCTTCCCGGAGTAAAGCTTCCGGAAGATATGATGATCACAAATGACTTGAAAGAGGCTGTGACGGGCCGCGATTTCCTGGTGTTAGCCGTACCTTCTCCATTTACAAGAGCAACTGCTAAGAGCATGAGCCCTTATATCAAAGAGGGACAGATCATTGTGGATGTGGCAAAAGGAATCGAAGAGACGACTCTGATGACACTATCTCAGCAGATCGAACAGGAGATCCCGCAGGCAGACGTAGCGGTTCTTTCCGGACCCAGTCATGCGGAGGAGGTCGGAAGGAAGCTGCCGACTACCTGTGTCATCGGCGCAAAGACGAGAAAGACTGCCCAGTACCTTCAATCCATGTTCATCAGCCGTGTGTTCCGCGTTTATACAAGCCCGGATATTTTAGGAATCGAGCTGGGAGGCTCTCTGAAAAATGTGATCGCCCTTGCGGCAGGAATCGCAGACGGACTTGGGTATGGAGATAATACGAAGGCGGCCCTGATCACCAGGGGAATTGCAGAGATCGCAAGGCTGGGTGTGAAAATGGGTGGAAAGATCGAGACATTTACAGGGCTTACCGGGATCGGCGACCTGATCGTAACCTGTGCCAGTGTCCACAGCCGTAACAGGAAGGCCGGTTTCCTGATCGGACAGGGCAGGACGATGGAGCAGGCGATGGAGGAAGTTAAGATGGTGGTTGAAGGCGTCTATTCCGCCAAGGCAGCTGCAAAGCTGGCCAAAGAGTATGGTGTTTCCATGCCGATCGTAGACCAGGTAAATGCCGTGCTTTTCGAGGGCAAGAATCCGGCAGAGGCGGTCGATGAGCTGATGCTGCGTGAACACAAAAGCGAACATGCCTCCCTGCCATGGCCGGGTGAAGAATAAATTTTTATAGAATAATCATAAACCCCCTTTTCTGTGCATACATTGGTATCAGCAGAACAAGGGGGTAATTTTATGGATTCATTTCAGCTATACAAAGACATGAAAGCAAGAACAAACGGAGAAATCTACATCGGAGTTGTTGGTCCTGTTCGGACAGGCAAGTCGACCTTTATCAAGAGATTCATGGATCTTCTGGTACTGCCGAATATGACAGACGAACATGCGAGAGAGAGAACAAAGGACGAACTGCCCCAGTCCGCATCCGGCACTACCATCATGACCACAGAGCCCAAATTTGTGCCAAAGGAGGCAGCCGCCATCAAGCTTTCTGATGATGTGGAGGTGAAAATCAGGCTGATCGACTGTGTCGGCTATATGGTGGACGGTGCTTCGGGGCATATTGAAAACGAGGCAGAGCGGCAGGTGAAGACGCCCTGGTTCGAGTATGAGATCCCATTTACCAAAGCTGCCGCGATCGGGACCCAGAAGGTCATCCATGACCATGCGACCATAGGGATCGTCGTGACAACAGACGGCAGTATCGGGGACCTGCCGAGAGAAAATTATATAGCTGCGGAAGAAAAAACAGTAAAAGAGCTTCAATCCATCGGGAAGCCGTTTATTGTCTTATTGAATACGAAGAAGCCTTACACAGAAGAGGCAAAGGCGATGCAGGAGGAGCTGCAGGTGAAATACGGTGTATCCGTTCTCCCGGTCAATTGCGAGCAGCTTCGGACAGAGGATATCCATAACATTATGCGCCAGGTATTATTCGAATTCCCCATTGCAGAGGTGGAATTCTATATCCCGAAGTGGGTGGAAATGCTGTCCAGAGACCACCGGATCAAGGCCGATCTATTACAGAACGTAAAATCGATCATGGCAGGCTTAAAAGACATCCGCAGTGCAGCAGGAGACCCGCCGCTGGCAGACAGTCCATACATAGAAAAGGTAAATGTAGACAAGATCGAGATGGACACCGGCAGGGTAAAGATCAGAATCTCGTTTGCAGAGCAGTTCTATTATGAAGTCTTAAGCGAATTGACAGGAACACAGATCAAGGGAGAATATGAACTGATCACCGCCATGAAGGAGCTGGCAGCGATGAAGGAGGAATATACCCAGATCAAGGATGCGTTTGCAGATGTGAAAATGAAAGGGTACGGAGTGGTCAGCCCGAAGAAGGAAGAAATCGCACTGGATGAGCCTCAGATCATTAAGCAGGGGAATAAGTATGGTGTGAAGATTCATTCTGAGGCACCGTCTATCCATATGATCCGGGCGAACATCGAGACAGAGATCGCGCCGATCGTGGGGAATGAGAAGCAGGCACAGGATTTGGTAGAATATATCAAGGCGGAAAGCGAGACCCCGGAAGGTGTATGGGGAACGAATATTTTCGGGAAGTCCATTGAAGAGCTGGTGATGGACGGAATGAGGAATAAGATCACTATGATCAATGACGAAAGCCAGGTGAAGCTGCAGGATACGATGCAGAAGATCGTGAACGACAGTAACGGAGGACTGGTGTGCATTATCATATAGATAGGTGAAAAGGGCTGCTGCACCGGCTTAAATTTAGCGGTGGGCAGCCTGTCTGCGTTCTTAAGGGTCATTCAAAAATGCAGCGGCGTGGCGTTCTGAAATTCCCCTTGAGTCTTTGGAGCGTAAAGGTTATAATACTCCCAGGTATCTTTTTAATTCATCACATAGATCAGGAGTATAAAATATGAGCAAACAATATGAAAAGTTATTAAAATGTTATGAATATTACAAGTCTGTTACAGATTTTAAGCCCCGTGTCGGCTTGATCCTTGGCTCCGGCCTTGGCAATTATGCAAGAAATATGAAGGTAGAGAAAGAGATTCCGTATGGTGATATCCCGGGCTTTCCGGTCTCTACCGTGGAAGGCCATGACGGCCGTTTTCTTCTGGGATTTATTGGCGGCGTCCCGGTAGTTGTGATGAAAGGGCGCGTCCATTATTACGAAGGGTATTCCATGGAGGAGGTTGTACTGCCGACCCGGCTGATGAAGATGATGGGAATCGAGATCCTCCTTTTGACCAACGCATCCGGCGGGATCAACAGAAAGTTTAGCGTCGGAGATTTCATGATGATCACAGATCAGATCTCTAATTTCGTCCCGTCTCCTTTGATCGGGGAAAATGTATTCGAGCTTGGAACTCGTTTCCCGGATATGACACATATTTATGATGTTAAGCTGATGAAGCTGATCAGAGATACGGCAGAAGAAGAGCAGATTTCGATCCGGGAGGGTGTTTACCTCCAGACATCAGGGCCAAATTTCGAAAGTCCTGCAGAGATCAGGATGTTCGAGACCATTGGAGCGGATGCAGTGGGGATGAGCACGGCATGTGAGGCCATCGCAGCCCGGCATGCCCAGATACGGGTCTGCGGGATCTCCTGCATCTCGAATATGGCATGCGGTATCACCGGTGAGGAACTGAGCCATCTGGATGTACAGGCAGTTGCAGACAAAAGGGCGGAGGAATTTGAACGTCTGGTAACACGGATCATTGAAAAACTCTAAAATGATCAGGCAGGATAGGATCGTGGATAAGAATAGGAAGGACGATAAGATGAAGATTCGAATTTATAATGTAAGGATTCTGACTATGGAGGAGGGAAAGGGAATCTTCCGTGGAGAGGTATGGGTGAAAGGAGATACGATCGCCTATGCAGGCCCGGTCATCCTGGATTCAAAGGAAGAATGGGACCAGGAGATCGATGGGCAGGGAAATCTGCTCATGCCGGGATTTAAGAATGCACATACACATTCTGCAATGACATTTCTACGCTCATATGCAGATGATATGAAGCTGGATGAGTGGCTGAATAAGAGAGTTTTCCCGGCGGAGGCAAAGCTGACAGGAGAGGATATCTACTGGCTGAATAAGCTGGCTATTATGGAATACCTGACCAGCGGGATTACATCTGTTTTTGATATGTATCTGAATAAACCGGCGGCTGAGCGCACGGTAAAGGATACGGGGTACCGCATGGTCATCTGTGAAAGCATCAATGACTTTGGAGGTACTATCCAGGAGGTAGAGGAGGATTACCACAGATATAATCAGGACCCGGACCGTTTCATATCCTATCAGCTTGGATTCCATGCGGAGTATACGACGAGCAGGAAGCTGATGGAGGAATTAGCAGGACTTTCCCATAAGTATGGGATTCCTGTCTCCGTACATTGTTCAGAGACGAAAAAGGAAGTGGAGGACTGCAGGAGCAGGACAGGTATGACCCCGGTGGCGTATATGAATTCCCAGGGCCTTTTTGATCATGGCGGCAGCCTGTTCCATGGAGTGCATATGGATGATGAGGATTTTCAGATCATAAAGCAGAGGGGGCTTTTTGTTGTGACGAATCCGGCGTCTAATCTAAAACTTGCCAGCGGGATCGCTCCAATCAAACGTTATCTGGACATGAACATCCCGGTAGCGATCGGCACAGACGGCCCGGCAAGCAACAACTGTCTGGATATGTTCCGGGAGATGTTTTTGACTACAGGGCTGCAGAAAGCAGTCTGCGATGACCCGGAAGCAGTTCCTGCAATGGATGTATTAAGGATGGCGGCAGTAAATGGTGCTTATGCAATGGGGCTTCCGGAGTGTGATACGCTGGCTGAGGGGAAAAAGGCGGACATGATCCTGATCGATTTGCAGCAGCCTAATATGCAGCCGCTGCAGAATATCGAGAAAAATCTGGTTTACAGCGGAAGCAAGCAGAATGTGAAGATGACCATGGTCGGCGGCAGGGTGCTTTATCAGGATGGGAATTACTATCTGGATTCTTCTAAGGAAGAAATCTTTGCGAGGGCCAATGAATCGGCGAGACGTATTTTAGGATAGGACGAATGCTTACGGAAGGAGGTTCTGAGGGGGACATTTCTTCCGGAGCAGGAGGTTTGGATGCAATGTATAGATGATTAGAAAGGGGTACGGTAGATGAAAGCAGCAATTTTTACAATGGATACAGGAATATATAAGGCAAAGCAGGAGAGTGCGGCTGCAAGTG
Organism: Faecalicatena sp.; assembly: GCF_058819085.1. Lineage (NCBI taxonomy): Bacteria > Bacillati > Bacillota > Clostridia > Lachnospirales > Lachnospiraceae > Faecalicatena > Faecalicatena sp. The sequence goes on along the minus strand of NZ_JBZUUL010000049.1, from coordinate 127,227 downwards.
CATTAAAGAGAATGCTGGAACAAGTAGGCTTTGACGTGAAGGCAGCAGGGGTGCTGCCGGAGGACCGCAAAGTCCTGACAGCGGTATTAAAAAGACTGACAGATACGCAGAGTGTGGACCTGATCCTTACAACGGGAGCGGTAGGCATCCAGAAGCGTGACTGTGCACCGGATGTTGTGGCAGAGATTTCTGACAGGCTGCTTCCGGGGATACCGGAGGCGGTCAGGGCTTACAATCTGCGTTATTCAAAGAAGGCGATGCTGGACCGTTTAAATGCCGGGATCAGGAAAAATACGCTGATCGTAAACCTGCCGGAGGGGGCAAAAGCAGCAAAAGACAGTCTGGAATATATCCTGCCGGAATTAGTACAAGTAGTGGAGATTTTAAGTCTATGATAAGAGTAACCTATTTAAGTCACAGCGGCTTCCTGGTAGAGCTAGAGCATGCGTATTTTCTGTTTGATTATTATAAGGGAGATTTACCTGAGATTAAGACGGGGAAGCCATTTTTTGTCTTTGTAAGCCATGTACATCATGACCATTACAGGAAGGATATTTTCAGGTTAAGGGAATATCTCCCGGAACTCTATTTCATCCTATCAAATGATGTGGATGCCGAAGAAGCCAGGGACATCATCTCAATGGGGCCGAATGAGGAGAAGGAGGTTTCGGGATGCCGGATCAGAACACTGCGGTCCACGGATGAAGGTGTCGCCTTTCTGGTGCAGTATGAAGGCATCACGGTATACCATGCAGGAGATCTGAACTGGTGGCACTGGGAAGAAGAAAGCAGGGAATATAACACCATGATGCGGCGGAATTATCAATATGAGATCAATAAGCTGAACGGGGAGAAGATCGATGCTGCCTTTGTACCTGTTGATCCCAGGCTTGGCGAGCAGTATTGCCTGGGAATTGACTGCTTTATGAAGCGGACGGATACTCAGGCGGTATTCCCGATGCATTTTTGGGATAATTACGGGATCTTTGACCGGCTGCTGCTGGAAAAAAGTGCCCGGGAATATGCAGAAAAGATCCAGCGCATCACAAAAGAAGGCCAGGTCTTTGAATTGGAGAAGAAAGAGGAAAAATCTTTTGCAGAGAGTGTCAGAGAGATCATGGAGCCAGATGATTTAAGCCAGGGATGATCATATGGGCCGGCGGGAGGATGCATAAAAGGATAGAAGGAAAAGAGAGAAGGAAAGAACAGGAGTGACAGAGAGGATATGCAGGTAAAATTATATACAGACGGCGCAGCAAGAGGAAACCCGGACGGGCCGGGAGGGTATGGAGCTGTACTGGAATATGTGGATACAAAGGGAGAGCTTCATACTAAGGAGCTTTCACAGGGATATGTTAAGACGACCAATAACCGGATGGAGCTGATGGCTGTCATCACCGGGCTGGAAGCGTTGAACCGTCCCTGTGAGGTGGAGGTTTATTCTGATTCGAAGTATGTGGTGGATGCTTTTAACCAGCACTGGGTGGACGGCTGGCTGAAAAAGGGATGGAAACGCGGGAAAAATGAGCCTGTAAAGAATGTGGACCTGTGGAAACGGCTTTTGGCAGCCAAGGAACAGCATAAGGTGACGTTTCACTGGGTTAAGGGCCATGATGGACATCCGCAGAATGAACGGTGTGACGAATTGGCGACTACTGCCGCTGATGGAAGCGGACTGATCGTGGATGAGGGACTCGGACAGAATTAGTCTCTTTTCTTTCAGAAGTTCCAGTTAAAAATTGGATCATAAAATCAGTTTTAAATTCTGGACAGAAAGAAAATTACATAGTATAATAAGTAAGTTAAGTAAGACAGACAATCGCGGCTGCAAGTGCCGAAAGGCTGCAGACGAGGAAAGTCCGGGCTTCACAGGGCAGGATGCCGGATAACGTCCGGTGGAGGTGACTCCAAGGCCAGTGCAACAGAAATAAACCGCCGGGAGTGATTCCTGACTGTTGTCAGGGGGATTTCCGGTAAGGGTGGAAAGGCAGTGTAAGAGACTACCGCCTCGCTGGTAACAGAGAGGGCACATGTAAACCCCATCCGAAGCAAGACCGAATATAAGCAATGTGGCGGCCCGTCACGCTTTAGGTAGGTCGCTTGAGCCTGGTGGCGACATCAGGCCTAGATAGATGATTGTCCAACGACATAACCCGGCTTATCGTCTTGCTTAACCAGTTTTTATGAGAAGAATGACAGTGGTGGTGCCGTGAATGGATTACGGCATCACTTTTTACTATGAGGAGAAAAGGGGAGAGAGCATGTATTTGAAGGCACTTCAGGTGATTTATAAGATCGAGAACAATCAGATATTGTCTTCCATAAAAAAGGGCTTTACTCTTCTGATCCCCGTTTTACTGGTAGGATCTTTTTCCCTTTTATTTTTGAATTTCCCGGTCGCAGCCTTCCAGGCTTTTATTGACGGGTGGGCAGGAGGGGCTTTGGATACGGCCCTGAATTTTTTGTTTGATTCTACGGTGGGCTTTATGTCCGTGTATCTTGTCATCAGCATCAGCTATTATTATTCCACAACATTCAAGGAGCGCGATGTGTTCCTGCAGGTGATGGCCATGGTGGTTTCCATGGTCTGTTTTGCCGCCTCCTTCGGTGCGGCAGGCGGATCTATGGAGTTAGTTGATCTGGGGCCGGTAGGGGTGTTTACGGCAATGTTTTCTTCCATTGTGGCGACAAAGCTGTTTTACCTGTTTTATGGGAAGATCTCGGCTTCGTCCCGGTTCCGTTCAAGAGGGGCGGATGTGGACTACCGGAATTCACTTTCTGCAATATTTCCGCTTCTTTTTTGCGCCCTGCTTTTTATTGGGCTGAATCTGCTGATACAGCGTGTTTTTCATGTGGAGAATCTAAACGACCTGGTAACCAGCGGAATTGTTTATCTCTTTCACAACTTTGAGAATGGGCTCGGAGCAGGGATCTTATATGTGGTGGTATTGAATCTTCTGTGGGTCTTTGGTATCCATGGCGGAGATGCGCTGGAGCATGTGGCCCAGACATATCTTGTGCCCAAGGATTCGGTGGCCGGGGCAGTGATTTCCAAATCCTTTTTGGATAGTTATGCAATGATCGGGGGATGCGGGACCTCCATCTGCCTTCTGCTGGCTCTGCTGCTTTTTTCCCGCGAAAGAGAGAATAGACAGCTATCTTGTTCGGCGGCTTCGGCAGTGATATTCAACATCAATGAGATCCTCGTATACGGTCTTCCGGTGGTATTGAATCCTGTTCTGTTCCTTCCGTTTATCCTGGCCCCTGTGATCTCGTTTCTGATTTCCTACGGTGCGGCGGTCACCGGATTCCTGCCCATATTAGGGAGGCAGGTGACGTGGACCACACCGGTTTTATTCAGCGGATATCTCTCCTCCGGCTCTTGGAGAGGGGCGGCTGTTCAGCTTGTGATCCTGGCGGCAGGAACGGTGGTATATGCTCCTTTTATCTGTCTGATGGACCGTGTGAAGGAGCGGCAGGCACAGATGCTGTTGAATGAGCTGACCGAACATTTTAAAATGTGCCAGGAAGAGGGGGAGGAGAATATCCACCTGCTTGAGCGCCGCGACAGCAAAGGGCTTCTGGCAAGGAACATTGCCCAAAAGCTTCGTACCGACGTCGAACAGGAACGGATTACCATGGGATACCAGCCACAGTATGATCATAGGGGGAAAATGGTGGGGGCAGAAGCCCTGCTCCGTTGGAAATATATGGGCCGGAGTATTTATCCGCCTCTGGTTGTGGCGCTGGCAAAGGAAGACGGATTTTACGACCGCCTGACACAGGTTGTGGTGAAGGTTTCTATGCAGGCATGCCGCGGGCTGAAGGATCAAGGCAGCGCGGTTACGGTCTCGGCAAATATTTCGGCGGACCAGCTGAATTCTGAGCAGTTTATTAACCGCGTGATCCGCATGGCTCAGTTCTATGGCATAGAAGGATATTTTTCCCTGGAAGTGACTGAGGAGGCCTCTGTCGACAGGATGGAGGAGATCCCGCATCATATCAGCAGACTGAAGGCGGCGGGAATCAGAACAGAAGTGGATGATTTCAGTATGGGGCGGACCAGTCTGATGTATCTGCAGAACAACAATTTTTATGCTGTGAAGCTGGATGGCAGGCTGGTGCAGGGGATGCTTTTGAATGAAAGGAATCAGGAGATCATTTCTTCCATTGTATCCCTTGGAAGGAATCTTGGGTTTGTAGTGATCGCAGAATATGTGGAGACAGAAGAAATACGTGCAGTACTGGAGAAACTGGGCTGTAATCTATACCAGGGGTATCTGTACAGTCCGGCGATACCTTTGGAACAGCTTGCCGAATTGGCAAGAAAGGATGGAGAGAAGATTTGAGGAGGTGTTGATGATGTGTCAGAATAAGAAACGTAAAAACGATGTAGAGCTCCTTGCAGAGCCGGTATTACAGCGACATCTGCAGGGAGTAGAGAAAAGTCGCTGATCTCATATGCTGGCTTTGCTGCTTGAATCTGACAATCAAGGAGGAAGCTCATATGAAATATATAAATGCAAATCTGATTCTCCCGGCTGAACTGGTCGAGGAACTGCAAAAATATGTGCAGGCAGGTTATCTTTATGTTCCTGCCAAGGCCGGACAGCATAAATCGTGGGGAGAACTGACAGGTTATAAGGCAGAGCTTGAGAAGCGGAATGAATGTATCGTAGAGGAATATAAAAGCGGCTGTTCCCTGGAGGAACTGGCTAAACGCTACTGCCTTTCAGTTTATGCGATCAGGAAAATTGTTTACTATGGATCATGTAGAGGGCTGCCGTAAAGGGCAGTCCTTTTTTGGTTATGGTGTTTCGTTTTGGATTCCTTTAGAAAGAATAGTGCGGTATTATTTCGTATATTGAAAGAGCTTGTCGCTTACTGGTAACATGGAGCTTGTGAAGGATGTATGGGATATAAGAGATGTTTCGATTTTTTCAGGAGGGAGCATTATGGCGGATTTAGAAAAAAGAATTTATCCAAGAACAGGAGACGACCAGACGATTTATTTGAAGGGGGTGATCACGAATCCGTATATCAGCGTTGGAGAGTATACAATGTACAATGATTTTGTTCATGATCCGGTTTTATTTGAGAAGAATAATGTTTTGTACCATTACCCCATCAATCGTGACAGACTGATCATCGGGAAATTCTGCTCCATCGCCTGTGGTGCACGTTTTCTTTTTAACAGTGCAAACCACACGATGAAGTCTCTTTCCACCTACCCATTTCCACTCTTTTTTGAAGAGTGGGGGCTGGATAAAAGGAACGTGGCTGATGCATGGGACCAGAAGGGAGATATTGTGGTCGGAAATGATGTATGGATCGGATATGAGGCTGTCATCCTTGCCGGCGTGACCATAGGTGATGGTGCCATTATAGGCAGCCGGGCAGTGGTCACGAAAGATGTACCGCCGTATACGGTAGTGGGAGGAGTGCCGGCAAAGCCTATCAGAAAAAGATTCCGGGAGGAGGTCATCGCAGCCTTGCTGGAAGCAAAATGGTGGAATTGGCCGAAGGAGCGTATCGCACGCAGTCTTGAGGCAATTCAGACGGGAAAAATAGAAAGGTTAAAGGGGTAAAATGATGAAGGTTCAAAAAAGAAGGTACAGGGAATAGAAAAAACGAAAACTTTGATTAACGGGATTCCGGCGATCATTTGGGGAAGTACATCATGGAAGGCATATCTTTATATCCATGGGCAGAATGGATTTAAAGAAGAAGCGGAGGCATTTGCAATCCGTGCGTGCAGCTGCGGCTGGCAGGTTCTAAGTATCGACCTGCCGGGGCATGGGGAGAGAAAGGGCGGGGACAATTCCTGTTTTCCCTGGCAGGCGGTTCCGGAATTAGACAGTATCTATCAATTTATGAAACAACGGTGGGAGCGTATATCGCTGTTTGCAAATAGCATGGGGGCATGGTTTGGTATGCTGTGTCTTGTAGAAAAAGAGATAGAAAACTGCCTGTTCGTTTCTCCGGTCCTTGATATGGAGCGGCTGATAGCCGATATGATGAGCTGGGCCAAGGTTACAGAGGTACAGTTGGAGAAAAAGAAGCGGATTCCAACGTCCTTCGGGCAGACCCTCTCCTGGGAATATTGGCAGTATGCAAAAAGAAATCCTATTCAGACATGGAATGTGCCTACCAGAATCTTATATGCCGGCAAAGACAACATGATCCGGCGGGAAACCATTGAGCAGTTTGCCGCCAGATTCCATTGCGAGGTTACAATTATGGAGAATGGGGAGCACTGGTTTCATACAGAAGAGCAGTTAAGGGTACTGTATGATTGGATGGAGGAATGTTTAAGAAATAGGAATGAAAAGATCAAGTAATAAGGAGGGGAGTTAACAAATCGGGAAACAATTCTGAAAATGGAGGTGCAAGGGGGTCTGACCCTTTTGAAAAAGTATGTTGACAAAAGCGTAACTTGTTACTATAATAATGGTAACAAGTTACGCTTTTGCGGAAGAAAGGAGTAAGAATGGAATTACAACAATTGATCAAGGATTATTCGGTAAATGAGACACTGCAGAAGCAGGGGATTTTCGCAAGTATCTTCCTGGTCCAGAATCGGCTGCAGACAGCCTGCGATAAGCTGGATGAAGAGATTACAATGAAGCAATGGCTTTTGCTGGCAATGGCAGGGACCTCAGATGAACCGATGTCGTTATCTGATTTAGGAAAGCTGATGGGGTGTTCCCGGCAGAATGTAAAAAAGATTGCTCTGTCTTTGGAAATGAAAGGGTTTTTAAAACTAGAAAAACGTAAAGGGGACAGCCGGGCAGTATGTGTAGTTCTGGATGAAAAAATGCTTCAATATTCAAAACGAGTAGGAGAAAGGCAGCAGAAAGTTCTGGAACTTTTATTCCGGGATTTTTCAGAGCAGGATACACAGAGACTGTATCAAGGTTTCATGAAGCTGCAGGAAAATATAGAAAAAATTGAACAATATGTGGAGGAAGAACATGAATAAGCAGGTTGTAGTTTATACCTCTGAAACGGGGTTTACACAAAAGTATGCAATGTGGATCGCAGAGGAACTTGGATGCGAAGCGATAAACATGAAGGAATGGATGCGTAGAAAACCCTCGGATTACCAGACTGTTATCTATGGAGGCGGTTTTTATGCGGGACAGATCAAGGGTCTGAAGAAGATGAAAAATTGCTTGAAACAGTATCCGGGAATCCGGTTGATTGTTTTTGGGACCGGGGCAACGCCGCCGGAGGAAAAAGAGATGGTAAAGGCAGCTATGGATGGGAATTTTACAGACGAAGAGCGCGGTAAAATACCAGCATTCTATTTTCAGTCAGGATTAAACTATGAAAATATGAGTTTGAAATATAAACTGATGATGAAAGCATTTATTTCAATGCTAAAGAAAAAGACAGATCTGACCAAGGAAGAGAAGGTTATGATGGGAATGCTTGCACATTCATACGACTTCTGTAAAAAAGAAAATATCCGGGAATTGATAAACTATTCTGAAAATGGCGTGCAAAAGGGTCTGACCCCTTTGTAAAAAAGCCAGACCCAAATCTCCTACTTATTATCTGTATACTTTTCTTCGCAGTATTTGCAGCGGTAAATCTGCTTCTCCTCATCGGTCAGGACAAACACGTGGTCTAAGCCCTGCTCGATGGAAGTGATGCAGCGGGGATTCTTGCAGCGGATGACATTTCTGATTTCTTTCGGAAGTGTCAGACGCTTTTTGTCTACGATCACTTCGTTCTGGACGATATTGACTGTGATGTTGTGGTCAATGAATCCCAGGATGTCCAGATCCATGAAATCGATAGGACACTCGATCTTCATAATATCCTTCTTTCCCATCTTATTGCTTCTTGCATTCTTGATGATTGCCACACAGCAGTCTAACTTGTCAAGATGCAGGTATTTATAAATCTCCATACTTTTGCCGGCTTCGATATGGTCCAGTACGAACCCTTCGGAGATGCGGCCAACGTTCAATGTATTTTTCACCATAGTGTACCTTCTTTCTTTTAATCTATCCTGCTGTTAATCCACATGGATGCTAAGCAGAGTGAGGATAAGCGCCATACGGACATATACTCCGTACTGCATCTGGCGGAAATATGCAGCTCTCGGGTCGTCATCGATCTCAACAGAAATCTCATTTACCCTTGGAAGCGGATGAAGCACGTACATATCCTCAGGAGCCAGCTTCATTTTTTTCTTATCCAGGATATAGAAATCTTTCATGCGGACATAATCTTCCTCATTGAAGAAACGTTCCTTCTGCACACGAGTCATGTAAAGGATATCCAGATCCGGGATCGCATCTTCCAGGCGTACGACCTCTTTGTAAGGAATATTCTGCTTATCCAGCACATCGTGGCGCATATAATCAGGAAGTCTTAACTCTTCCGGTGAGATCAGAATGAACTTGATCCCCTCATAACGAACCAGAGCGTGGATCAGTGAGTGGACAGTACGTCCAAACTTCAAGTCACCACACAGACCGATGGTCATGTTATTCAAACGTCCCTTTACATTTAAAATAGTCAGCAGGTCGGTCAGTGTCTGGGTCGGGTGCTGGTGCCCTCCGTCACCTGCATTGATCACAGGGATGGAAGAGTGCTGGCAGGCTACCATCGGAGCTCCCTCTTTTGGATGGCGCATGGCACAGATGTCAGCGTAGCAGGAAATCGTGCGGATCGTATCGGAAACACTTTCTCCTTTCGCAGCAGAACTGGAATCGGCAGAAGAGAAGCCCATGATGCTTCCGCCTAAGTTCAGCATAGCAGCCTCGTGGCTTAACCTTGTTCTGGTGCTTGGCTCATAGAATAAAGTTGCAAGTTTCTTTCCGTCACAGGCATGGGCATATTTATCAGGATGTGCCTCGATATCCTGTGCAAGATTTAAAAGTTCGTCAAGTTCCTCTACGGAGAAATCCAGAGGACTCATTAAATGTCTCATAAACAACCTCCTCATATGCCGCACAGGCATATTTAATCTTATCTGTATTCGAGTAATTCTTCAACGGGTTTACGCTTTGGCGCTTCCGGATCTATATCTGGATACCCAACAGCGATCAGTGCAGCAAGTTCCCGGTCTTCTGGAAGCTCCAAAAGCCTGGTGATCCCGTCCTCATCGAAAATCCCCATGATTACCGTACCAAGTCCGTGCTCTTTTGCTGCAAGACAGAAGGTCTGGCATGCGACCCCCACATCAAACATCTGCCATCTGTCCTTTTTCTTGGTAGTATAGGAGCCATCGCGCTCGAACCCGCACCGCCCCTTTATAAAAGTGACAGCGATCAGCATTGGTGCCTGACGAACAATATTAGAATTATTATTGCGGGTGAATTCATCGGCAATCTTTCCAAGAAGGGAAGAATCTTCGATTGCGATATATCGGGTAATCTGAGTGTTTTTCCAGGAAGGGGAAAAGGATGCTGCGTCAACAATAGAATCAATAATTGAATGGTCGATCATATCCGGCTTAAACTGGCGGATGCTTCTTCGAGTTTTAATACAGTCAATAACGTTCATTTGTTTACCTCCCTATCTGAAATTCTCTTCAACTAATCATATACTAAAATAAAGGGATTTTCAACTGAAAATTTGAAGGTTTTTGACAGGGAGGATCAGGCCGGTATTTGCTGCAGATCTCACCGCAGGATTTTCTCAAAGAGCAGTCCTGCACCGAACCACAGAGGGGCATAATCAAATCTTATGACTCCTTTCAGATTGTATTTGGAATTGCTGTAATCCCAGGGACAGGCATGATGCTTCTTAAGGAAACTGCCGGATAAAAATTCCCCGATAAAGATACAGCATGTGTAGACGCTGCCCCTTAAAAAAGGATTTTTCCCCTTTAAAAGCCGGCATACAGGGGATAAAAGACAGGCTGCACCGTAGATCGGGAACATCCAGATAGAGGTGCGCCCGACTAAGGTGAATTCTCTTTTTTTAAATGAGTCAAGGGCTGTAAAAATAATCTCCATGCACCAGCCCACAGTGCCGCAAATGATAAATTTATTCTTCATATAGAGAAGTATGTTTCAAGATCCCATCTTTTATACGCGGATATTGCAGGAAAAAAAGATATTGGCTTATACCTTCAAATGTATTATAATATTCCTTACCTTATTGAACATGAGTAGTCCAATAAGTATCGTTTGTGCAAAGGAGAAATAAGGATGGCTACATTGGAAGAACTGAGATTACAGCTGGATGAGATTGATGATCAGCTTGTGAAGCTGTACGAGAACAGGATGCGGGTATGTAAAGAGGTCGGTGAATTCAAGGTGAATTCGGGCAGGAAGGTATTCGACAAGCAGAGGGAACGTGAGAAGCTGGCAGCAGTCTCTGCCAAGGTATCCGGCAGCTTCAACAAGAAAGGAATCCAGGAACTGTATGAGCAGCTCATGTCCATGAGCCGGAAACTCCAGTATCAACAGCTTGTGGAGGCAGGTGCATTGGGACGGCTTCCATTTATTGAAGTAGATTCATTGAACAAAGACAAAGCGCGCGTAGTATTCCAGGGAGTGGAAGGCGCTTATGGACAGGCTGCAATGCAGCATTACTTTGGGGAGGGCTGCAACAGCTTCCATGTGCGTACATTCCGGGATGCAATGGAGGCCATTGAGGAGGGCGCTGCTGACTATGCAGTGCTTCCGATCGAGAATTCTTCCGCGGGGGCAGTGAACGAGATGTATGATCTGCTTGTAGAATTCGAAAACTATATCGTGGCAGAGACCATTATCCCCATCACTCATACTCTTTCCGGCCTGCCGGGGACAAAGCTGGAGGAGATCCAGAGAGTATACTCCAAGGCTGAGGCACTGATGCAGACATCCCGTTTTCTGGATGAGCACAGCAGCTGGCAGCAGATCAGTGTGGTGAATACGGCCATCGCCGCCAGGAAGATCCTGGAGGACCAGGATAAGACGCAGGCGGCTGTGTGCAGCGCTTATGCGGCCCGGGTCCATGGGCTGTCTGTCTTAAAGGATGAGATCAATGATGAACCGAATAATTCTACCAGGTTTATCGTGGTGACGAACCAGAAGATCTTTTTACAGGATGCGTCCAAGATCAGTCTCTGTTTTGAGGTGCCTCACGAGAGCGGCTCCCTTTACCGCATTCTGTCCCATTTTATCTATAATGATCTGAATATGACAAAAATAGAATCCCGTCCGATGGAAGGCCGGAACTGGGAATATCGGTTTTTCGTGGACTTTGAAGGCAACATGGCGGATGCGGCCGTAAAAAATGCCATCAGAGGGCTCCGGGAAGAGGCAAGAAATTTAAAAATACTTGGAAATTATTAAAAAATGTAAAGAGGAATCGAGATGCGTACAAATGAATTAATGCTCTACAAAAATATGGAATATGGAGAACTTCTTCTTGATATGACATTTTTGATGGAGAACTATGATAATGAATATTATAACAGGGAAGATTTGAGGAGCCTTGTGTTCGAGTGTGTGAATTCGCTGCTCGAGTTATCTACGAGCCATGGCTTTGAGGGAAATCTGTGGCATACCTACCTGACATTCCTTCTGGCAAGCGATGAGAATGCCTACAGCACATCCTGCGAGATCGTAGGAGCGGTGGAGGGAAGCATCAATGAGATCGCGCTTCACGATTTTGCTGTTTTCAAAGAATTGTTTGACTATGACTTCAACGGTCTAAAAGAACAGCTGGATGTGGGCTGCCTCTCTGTCCTGATGAATTATAAGAATGTTAATGAGGGCAGCAAGGTATTCAATAAAAGGATACGGGACAGGATCTGCAGCTTGGCAAAGGCACTTGGCGGTGCCGAAAATGTGGAGGTGTTCAAGGATATCCTGACACAGTTTTATAAGGAATTCGGAGTAGGTAAGCTGGGGCTTCACAAGGCCTTTCGTGTTGAGCACCCGGAGGATGAGGGGGTTTCGATCGTACCGATCACCAATATCGCACATGTACATCTGGATGATCTGGTCGGATATGAGATCGCAAAGAAGAAGCTGATCGACAATACCCGTGCATTTGTGGAGGGGAGAAGGGCTAACAACTGTCTTCTTTTCGGAGATGCGGGGACGGGAAAATCCTCGTCTGTCAAGGCCATCTTAAATCAGTATTATGATCAGGGGCTGCGTATGATAGAAGTTTATAAGCATCAATTTCAGGATTTAAATGATGTGATTGCTCAGATCAAAAACAGAAACTATAAATTCATCATTTACATGGATGACCTGTCATTCGAGGAATTTGAGATCGAGTACAAATACTTAAAGGCAGTCATCGAGGGCGGATTGGAAAAGAAGCCCAGGAATGTACTCATCTATGCAACCTCAAACCGCCGCCACCTGGTACGTGAGACCTTTAAAGATAAGGCCGACCGGGACGAGGAATTACATACAAATGATACGGTGCAGGAGAAGCTGTCATTGGTTGCAAGATTTGGCGTGACCATTTATTTCGGCTCTCCAAGTAAAAAGGAATTCCAGGAGATCGTAAAGGAGCTGGCAAAAGCAAACCAGATCGATCTGCCTGAGGAAGAGCTTTTGCTTATGGCAAATAAATGGGAGCTGACCCATGGAGGGCTTTCCGGGCGTACTGCCCAGCAGTTTATTGACTATCTGTTGGGATGCAGTGAATAGAGGGATGTCTGCTAAAGGATAAGAAGAGATTCCCCAATAAAAATAAAGAAGGTTAATACATGAGTAAATATGCAAAAAAGGGATTTAGTATCATCACGCTGGGCATCTTTTGTGCCATTTTGACGATGGGATGCAGCAGCAAAATGACGCCTAAGAAGATGATGGCGTCTGTTACAGAGAACCTGGCAAAGGTAAAATCCGTGACTAATACGCTGAGCATGGATATCGAATTGGAAGATGTGCTGGATACGATGAAGATCTCCATGGATATGAAGATGGAAAATACGGTAAAGCCCAAAGCCGGACATGCGGCAGGAACAGCAGAGGTGGAATTCAGCGGGACAAAGCTTGGAAGTGATATTGAGATCTACCAGGTCGAAGAAGGGGCAGAGGCTGTCACGTACAGCCGGATGTACGATAAATGGAGCAGAGAGGCTACCGATAGCACCCAAAAGAGCACTTTTAACGGGAACCTCTTCCAGGAGGCAGGAGATTCCATCGAGACATTTCGGATCGCAGAACAGAATGTGGAGGTGGATCAAAAAGAATGCTATCAGCTGTACGGAAATGTGACAGGAAAGGAGCTTCTTGAATTCATGGGCCTGGATATGATGGGCGCTTTTGGTCTGGTAGAGATCCCGGATGAGGATGCCATTGTCAACCTGAGCGTTCCGATCACCATAGAAGTCTATAAAGAAGAGATGCTTCCGGCCAGAGTGATCGTGGATATGACCGATGTCATGAATGAATTATATGACAAGTATGATAAGAGCACGAATGTGAATGATTTTACCATAGAACTCGGTTACACCGGATTCGGCGAGGTGAAGAAGATCCAGGTGCCTGATGAGGTAAAAGAAGCCTGTGCAGCATCACCGGAGCAGACAGAGCAATAAAGAAGCAGAGATATTTTCAGACAAAAAACAGAGCAGAGTCTATGAAAAGAAGACTCTGCTCTGTTTTTCTGCAATGCTGTGGAATGACCAGCCTAAGAAAGCTCCTGTATCTGTGAGATATCGCTGTCAATGATCAGAGAATAATTCGTATAATAAACCACAAAACCAGGCTTTCCTCCGCTCGGTTTTTTGACGTGCTTTTTCTCAATATAGTCGATCTCCACCTTTTCTCCGCCCCGTGCTTTCGAATAGTAGGCCGCAAGACGTCCGGCCTCCTCAAAGGTCCGGTCAGGAAGCTTATGTCCCTCTGTCTTTACGATAACATGTGAGCCGGGAGCTCCCTTTGCGTGGAACCACCAGTCATTTCCAACGGCGAAATGAAAGGTCAGCTCATCATTCTGCAGATTATTCTTACCGACATACATGTGGAAACCGTCGCTGGAAATATAGTGCAGAGGTTTATTTTTGATCTTTGTTTTTTTCTTCGTGAATTTTCTGCGCATATATCCCGCATGGATCAGCTCTTCCTTGATTTCAGCCAGGTCGTCCTCAGTCAGGGCGATATCCAGAGAGCTGCTGATGGATTCCAGATAGGTGATATCATCCTGGGTCTCCTGGATCAGCTTGGAAAGCGCTTCAAAGGTACGCTTCTGTTTGTTGTATTTATCAAAATAGCGCTGTGCATTTTCCTGCGGTGTCTTGGTACTATCCAGAGGGATCGTGATCATCTCATTCGTGTAATAGTTAAGAGCCTCCAGCTTTTTAGCTCCCTTATCCAGGCCGTAACCATAAGTGTGGATCAATTCACCGTAGACCTTGTACTTGTCGCGGTTTTGGGTATCCTTAAGCTGCTTGAGCTGCAGTTCGTATTTTTTTCGGTTCCGGTCCAGGGCGGTCTGTACGATATGGCGCAGATCGGCCGATTTCTGGCGGATACGGGTGAGCGTGTTTTTAGAGGCGTAATAGGTCTCAAGCAGCTCAGAAATGCTGCCAAATTCTTTTCTTGTATACTCCTTAAGATGTGTCAGCGGGACCGCGGAAAATTCCTTCGGCTCTTTCCCGTCATAATAGATGGCCGGAGAGAAGCTGCCCTTTCTGACTGCAGAAAAGAAGATGGAAAACTGCCGATACAAATGTCTTATAATATCTTCCGACAGTTCCTTTGGTACGAGGAACGGATCTAATCCTGCGAGGGCACATATCTCCCGGGCAGCTACCGGGCTGATCCCGGTAAAGCTTGTATAGAGGGCCTTTGAGACCGCCATCGGCTTGCCTTCCATCAACTCTGTAAACGCAGCTTCAGATACACTTAAGGGGTCTGATTTCTCCATGGTATCCGGGACGAAATAATCCCTGCCCGGCAGCACCTCACGCACTGAGCTCATTTGGGCGGAAACGTGTTTGATACTGTCGATGATCATACCGTCCTCATTGCAGAAAATAATGTTGCTGTGCTTTCCCATGATCTCTACGACCAGATCCTTTTTACAAAGATCCCCCAGCTCGTCCAGATGTTCCACTGTAAAATGAATAATCCGTTCAAGCTTCGGCTGATAGATATCCACGATCCTTCCATTGCTGATATGCTTGCGCAGAAGCATACAGAAGTTAGGCGCCGTCATGGGGCTCGGTTTATTGGAATCAGTCAGATAGATCAGAGGAAGGGATGCACTTGCTGAGATGCACAGCCTTTTTTGACCAGAGGAAGACTTGATAGTCAGAAGAAGCTCGTCTGTCTCGGGCTGGGCGATCTTTGCGATCCTTCCATTTAATAATTGTTCTCTTAATTCGTGGACCAGACAGGCCACGCATGTTCCGTCAAATGCCATGATAATTCCTTTCTTTTTAAAAGCCCGCCGTCTCGGGAGTGTTTTTCTATACTATAGTATCGTTGCCGCCCCCAAATGTCAAGAATACGCAAAAATCTTGATCTGACGCAGGCCGCAGTAAGACCCACAGTAAAATCTTAATTTGTGAGGTTGACCTGACAGGGGAGAAAGGGGTATAATGATTCAAAATGCCTAATCGGCAAAATTTAGTAGATAAAAAGGATGAACGACCATGATAAAAAGCATGACAGGCTTCGGTAGATGCGAGGTCCTAAAGGATTCCAGGAAGTTTACCGTAGAGCTCAAAGGGGTGAACCACAGATATTTGGATGTAAATATCAGGATGCCGAAGAAGCTTAATTTTTTTGAGACATCGATCCGTTCTCTGCTCAAGCAGTATGCGAACAGAGGGAAGGTTGACATTTTTATTACATATGAAGATACATCAGAGAATCAGGTATCGCTAAAGTACAATGCATCTTTGGCTGCTGAGTACATGAAGTATTTTAAGCAGATGGAAGAAGACTTTGGTCTGGAGAATGACATCCGTGTTTCCACCTTATCACGCTGTCCTGAGGTACTTACGATGGAAGAACAGTCTGAGGATGATAAGGAGCTCTGGAATGGGCTTAAAGAAGCATTGGAAGGGGCATTTACCCAGTTTGTGGAGACCAGAAGGACAGAGGGCGGCAATCTCAAGAAGGATATTTTGGAGAAGCTTGCAGGCATGGAGAAGCTGGTCGCATTTATCGAGGAACGTTCTCCCAGGATCGTGGCAGAGTACCGGGCTAAGCTGGAGGAGAAGGTGAGCGAGCTGCTGGCAGATACGCAGATCGAGGAGAGCCGTATCGCAGCAGAAGTGATCATTTTTGCGGATAAGATCTGTACAGACGAAGAAGTCGTGAGATTAAAGAGCCATATCAGCCATATGAGGGACACCCTGGAGGAAAAGGAGGGCATCGGCCGCAAGCTGGATTTTATTGCCCAGGAGATGAACCGGGAGGCCAATACCATCTTGTCAAAGGCGAATGACCTGGAGGTCTCCAACTGCGCGATCGGTTTAAAGACAGAGATCGAGAAGGTCAGGGAGCAGATACAGAATATCGAGTAATCGAGATAAGAGAGAATAAAAAGAAAGAAGAGCAGAGGATGTCAATATGAATAGAAGGGGAATTCTAATCGTAGTTTCAGGTTTTTCCGGTTCCGGCAAGGGAACCTTGATGAAGGAGCTGCTGAGCCGGTATGAGGAGGCTTATGCGCTGTCGATCTCCGCAACTACCCGCAAGCCGCGTGAAGGAGAAGTGGACGGAAGAGAATATTTTTTCAAAACAAGGGAAGAATTTGAAAAAATGATTGCGAAAGATGAACTGATAGAGTATGCTAGGTATGTGGAAAATTATTACGGAACCCCGCGTGAATATGTGGAGCAGCAGCTTGAGGCAGGGAAGGATGTCATTCTTGAGATCGAGATCCAGGGTGCTTTGAAGGTGAAGGAGGCATTTCCTGATACCCTGCTGCTGTTTGTCACACCTCCGTCAGCAGAGGAGCTGAAAAGGCGCCTTGTGGGCAGAGGCACGGAGACAATGGAGGTCATTGAATCCAGGATGAAGCGCGCGGTGGAAGAAGCCGAGGGCATGGACAGATATGATTATCTGATTATCAACGATGACCTGGAGACCTGTGCAAGGCAGATGCACACGATCATCCAGGGTGAGCATCACAGAAGTTTTCGTAATACAGTATTTATGGAAGAAATAAAAGAAGACTTAAGCAGAAGTTTGAAAGGAGAATGATAAGATATGTTACATCCATCTTACACTGATTTAATGAAAGTCGTGAACAAAGACGTAGAGGAGGGCGAGACAAAGATCGTCAACAGCCGTTATTCTATTGTTCTTGCAACGTCAAAAAGGGCGAGACAGCTGATCGACGGGGAACTCCCTCTTGTCAATGCAAAGGACGGGGAGAAGCCGCTTTCAACAGCTATTGAAGAGCTGAATGAAGGCAAGTTGAAGATCATTGCTGAGAATGCGGAAGAAGAATAATCAAGAAAAGAAGGCAGATGCATAGAGTATCTGCCTTTTAAAAATATGTAAAACGTGTCAATTGGGAGGTTATATGAAGATACTATTTATTTCTCTGGGGTGTGACAAGAACCTGGTAGATACAGAGGTGATGCTGGGGCTTCTGGCATCCAGAGGATATCAGATGACAGATGATGAGACAGAAGCAGAGATCATTGTGATCAATACCTGCTGTTTTATCCATGATGCCAAGGAAGAAAGCATCCAGAATATTCTGGATATGGCTGAATATAAGAAGAATGGAAAAGTGAAGGCGCTGGTCGTGACCGGATGTCTCGCAGAGCGCTACCGCCAGGAAATCCTGGATGAGATACCGGAAGTGGATGCGGTACTGGGGACAACAGCCTATGACAAGATACTGGATGCCATTGATGAGGCACTTAAGGGACAGCACAGTGTCACAGTGACTGATATCAATGCACTGCCGGAGGTGCCGACTCACCGCCTGGTAACGACGGGGGGGCATTTTGCCTATCTAAAGATCGCGGAGGGATGCGATAAGCACTGTACCTACTGCATTATCCCGAAGATCCGGGGGAATTTCCGCAGTGTTCCCATGGAGCGTCTGCTTAAGGAAGCTGAGTATCTTGCCGAACAGGGCGTGAAGGAGCTGATCCTGGTAGCCCAGGAGACAACGCTTTACGGGAAGGATCTCTACGGAGAAAAAAGTCTGCACATCCTGTTGAAGGAGCTGTGTAAGATCAGCGGGATCAGATGGATCCGGATTCTGTACTGCTATCCGGAGGAGATCACAGATGAACTGATCCAGGTGATGAAGGAGGAGGAGAAGATCTGCCATTATCTGGACCTGCCTATCCAGCATGCGAATGATGAAATATTAAGGCGCATGGGCAGACGGACTTCAAAGCAGGAACTGACCGGCATCATTGAAAAGCTGAGAAGAGAAATACCGGATATCTGTATCAGAACGACACTGATCACCGGTTTTCCGGGCGAGACAAAAGAGCAGCATGAGGAACTGATGGATTTTGTGGATGAGATGGAATTCGACAGGCTGGGTGTCTTTACTTATTCACCGGAGGAGGATACTCCGGCAGCAGGGATGCCCGGACAGATCGAAGAAGAAGTAAAGGAAGAGCGCCAGGCAGAGTTGATGGAGCTGCAGCAGGAGATCGCATTTGACCAGGCAGAGAATATGGTGGGCAGGGAAGTGCTCGTCATGATCGAAGGAAAAGTGGCGGATGAGAACGCATATGTGGGCAGAACTTACCGGGATGCACCGAATGTTGACGGTCTGATTTTTGTAAACACAGATGAGGAGCTGATGTCCGGGGACTTCGCGAGGGTGAAGGTTTCCGGTGCAGTAGATTATGATTTGATAGGAGGGATAGAGTAATGAATTTACCAAATAAACTAACAATATTAAGGATCATCATGGTTCCGTTTTTTGTGTTTTTCCTATTGACAGATCTGGTTGAGGGAAGTAAATGGATTGCCCTGGTCCTCTTTATCATTGCAAGCCTGACGGATCTGCTGGATGGAAAGATTGCCAGAAAGTATAATCTGGTTACGAACTTTGGAAAGTTTATGGATCCTCTGGCAGATAAACTCCTGGTGTGTTCCGCGATGATCTGCCTGATCGAGATGGACAAGCTCCCGTCATGGGTTGTCATTATTATCATCAGCCGTGAGTTTATCATCAGCGGTTTCCGTCTTGTTGCCGCTGACAGCGGGATCGTGATCGCGGCAAGCTACTGGGGCAAGTTTAAGACCGTTTTCCAGATGGCAATGATCATTGTATTGATCGCAGATCTGGGCGGTGTATTTGATACCATATCTTTGATCCTGGTAGCAGTGGCACTGGCGCTTACAGTCATCTCCCTGATCGATTATGTGGTGAAGAACAAGCAGGTTCTGACGCAGGGAGGGATGTAAGGATGTATCCAGAGTGGGTGCTGCATAAGACGGAAGCGGATGGAAAAAGCCTGGAGGAATGTCTGGTGGAGAAGTTAGCTCATCTGGGGCTGACCATCACTACGGCAGAATCCTGTACCGGAGGATTGATCGCAGGGACTCTGGTCAATGTATCAGGTGCTTCGGACGTTCTCAATGAAGGATATGTGACTTATTCGAATGAAGCCAAGGAACGTCTTGCGGGGGTCAGCCATGATACGCTGGAGGCCTATGGTGCTGTCAGTGAACAGACTGCCAGAGAGATGGCAGAGGGGGCGGCAAAGGCAGCGAAAGCGGATGTCGGCCTGAGTTCCACCGGGATCGCCGGGCCGGGCGGAGGCACTGCCGAAAAGCCGGTAGGGCTGGTATATGTGGGATGCTCTGTGCGCGGGAAGACCCAAGTGAAGGAATGCCGCTTTACGGGAAACCGGATGGAAAACCGTCAAGGGACAGTGAAGACTGCACTTACCATGGCATTAGAGATGCTGGAGCAAGAAGACTTTGATTCAGCTCGGGAATGGAAATAAAGGATATAAAAAGCTATGGAGGCTGACCGGCCTTTTTCGGGAGGAAAAAGATATCCCGCAGGGCCGGTCAGCCTCCTCAAATATTGCTCAGAAACAAGGGGCAGGATGTATGAAACTTGTATAATCTTACAATTGACGAATGTCGAAAATTGTGCGAAAATAATCCATATACGGCGTTAAATAAATATCAAGCGCCTATAGGAAGAAAATCATACATATTTGAAAGGAGTTTTAACATGATTTATTCACATGAAGTAGAAATGATGTGTCCGGTAGCTCAGGGTGCAAATCACGGACCGGCTCCAATTCCGGAAGAAGCAAAATGGGTACAGGCTAAAGAGATTAAAGATATTTCTGGTTTGACACACGGTGTAGGCTGGTGTGCACCACAGCAGGGAACCTGTAAACTGACTCTGAATGTAAAAGAAGGTATCATCCAGGAAGCTCTGGTAGAGACTATCGGATGTTCAGGAATGACTCACTCTGCAGCTATGGCATCTGAGATCCTTCCGGGAAAGACGATTCTGGAGGCATTGAATACAGACCTTGTATGTGATGCGATCAATACAGCTATGAGAGAGCTGTTCTTACAGATCGTATACGGAAGAACACAGAGTGCGTTCTCAGAAGACGGACTTCCTATCGGCGCTGGTCTGGAAGACTTAGGAAAAGGGCTCCGTTCACAGGTTGGTACCATGTACGGAACACTGGCTAAAGGTCCTCGTTACCTGGAGATGGCAGAAGGTTATGTAACAGGAATCGCTCTGGATGAGAACGATGAGATCATCGGATACCAGTTCGTAAGCCTTGGTAAATTCACTGACTTCATCAAAGCAGGCGATACTCCAAACGATGCTTGGGAGAAAGCAAAAGGACAGTATGGACGTGTTGCTGATGCTGTGAAGATCATCGATCCACGTAAGGAATAATCACAATAAGCGGATTGAAGGTGCAGCGCGCCACATGGGTTTTTCCTGTGTGCTGCGAAGAGTAAGGTAACGTTAGATTAAATCAGGAGGACAATTAAATGGCTTTATTTGAATCATATGAAAGAAGAATTGATAAAATCAATGAAGTATTAAACAGCTATGGTATTGCTTCTATTGAAGAGGCAGAGAAGATCACAAAGGATGCCGGACTTGATGTTTACAATCAGGTAAAAGCAATCCAGCCGATCTGTTTTGAGAACGCTTGCTGGGCATACATCGTAGGTGCAGCGATCGCGATCAAAAAAGGATGTAAGACAGCAGCTGACGCAGCAGCAGCGATCGGGGAAGGCCTTCAGGCTTTCTGTATCCCGGGGTCTGTAGCAGATCAGCGTAAAGTAGGTCTTGGACACGGTAACTTAGGAAAGATGCTTCTGGAAGAAGACACAGACTGCTTCGCATTCCTGGCAGGACACGAGTCTTTTGCAGCAGCAGAAGGTGCGATCGGTATCGCTGAGAAGGCAAACAAGGTTCGTAAAAAACCTCTGCGTGTTATTCTGAACGGTCTTGGAAAGGATGCTGCAAAGATCATTTCCAGAATCAACGGATTCACATATGTACAGACAGAGTATGACTACTACACAGGAGAACTGAAAGAAGTTCAGAGAACAGCTTATTCAGAAGGTCTTCGTGCAAAAGTTAACTGCTATGGTGCAAATGACGTACGCGAAGGTGTAGCGATCATGCACAAAGAGGGTGTAGACGTTTCCATCACAGGTAACTCAACCAACCCGACACGTTTCCAGCACCCGGTTGCAGGTACATACAAGAAAGAATGTATCGAGCAGGGCAAGAAGTACTTCTCCGTAGCATCAGGCGGTGGTACAGGACGTACACTTCACCCGGACAACATGGCTGCAGGACCGGCTTCCTATGGTATGACAGATACTCTTGGACGTATGCACTCTGATGCACAGTTCGCAGGATCTTCTTCCGTACCGGCTCACGTTGAGATGATGGGTCTGATCGGTGCAGGTAACAATCCGATGGTCGGAATGACCGTGGCTGTTGCAGTAAGCATTGAGGAAGCGGCTAAAGAAGGCAAATTCTAAGAAATAAAATAGTAAGTAAAATAATCAGGGCACATCAATCTGAATCAAAAGCATTCAGTAATTGATGTGCCCTGTTAGATTTACAGTATGATCAATTCATATGTCTGCGTACCAGGCAGGAGACCGCGCCTGCAAGGCACAGGCCAAGCAGCACGTTGTGAAGGGAGCCAAATACATCCAGAGCTCCTTTTACTCCGTTTAA
Organism: Faecalicatena sp.; assembly: GCF_058819085.1. Taxonomy (NCBI): domain Bacteria; kingdom Bacillati; phylum Bacillota; class Clostridia; order Lachnospirales; family Lachnospiraceae; genus Faecalicatena; species Faecalicatena sp. Next base: position 105,117 of record NZ_JBZUUL010000049.1, on the reverse strand, counting down.
TACCTCAAAGGATTCAAATGTATCCGGTAAAAAGGAGCAGAGCAGGAAGGAAAGATACGAGGTGACATAAATAAAAATAAATGAAAACAGGCCTCTTCCCGTATCCTCCTTATAGATCTTCCGGCCTTCCCGGAACTTCATTTTGGTCAGTGACCAGAAAAATGAGATCAGCTCAAACAACAGAATTAAAGCGGCAACTCCGGCATAGGCAGCCAGTGCATAATTCTTGTCTGTCAGGATCTTCTGCGGATCACCATAGGGGGCAGCACCTCTCCAGAAATTGTAGGCCAGCACGCAGAACGTTCCTGCAGTGATCAGTGCGGAGATGATCCTGACAACAGAGCGCGCAGTCCGGTAGATTGCCTTGGTACCATACTTGGCAGTCTTTTTGACCGGGGAGAGCAGGCGGCTTCCGCCTTTCGAGGATTTTTGTTTTGCGCGTTTCCTTCGGGGACTGCCGCTGTCATATTCGTAGTCATCATCGTAAGGATCATCCTGGCCATAGAGGCTGTCTTCATATTCGTCCTCATAGGGATCCTGATAATCATCCCCATAAGTGGAATCGTAATCATCCTCATACTCCTCATCATAATATGCAGAGTCCTCCTCATATTCCTTCTCATCATACCGTTTCTGGTAAACCGTTTCCATTGATTTTTGGGAGGTGCGTTTCGGACGCTTCCCTGGTACTGTCCGGTAGTCCCGCGCATCCATCACAACGGTCTCATCTGTGACACCTTTCGGATCAGAATCCGTATCAAAGCCATATGAAAAAGGAATCTCTTCCTCGTAAGTTACTTCAAAATCATCATCAAAAATAGAAGCACTATTTTTTGTAGAACCCATTCATTTCCTCCTAAAAATAAAATATAAAATGTATCCTTAATACACATAACAAAGTGTTTCACAAGCTTAGTGTTTATGGTATTACTTTTTCTTAATATACTCAAGAGCAAACACAAAAAATTCATAAAGTCCTAAGATTTCTTTTCTATTTTTTAAAAAGGTGATAAAATAAAAACGCTGCTGTGATTTTGTATTGCTTGTATGCTCAAAACGGTGAAATTAAGCACAGCTTCCATAGAAAAATGACAATACTTAGGATAAACGACAGGAGTGAATTTAAGATGATTACGGATATGACGGAAGGCAGGCCTTTTAAAATCTTATGGAGGTTCACGATCCCGATGCTGGTCAGCGTGATGTTCCAGCAGATGTACAATATCGTGGACAGCATTGTGGCAGGAAAGTTTGTCGGGGTAAATGCACTGGCGGCAGTCGGAGCCTCTTATCCCATCACGATGATCTTTATGGCAGTGGCGACGGGGCTGAACATTGGATGTTCTGTCGTGATCTCCTTATACTTCGGGGCGAAAGAGTATGAACAGATGAAGAGTGCGGTGAGCACTTCCCTTAGGACAGTCCTTGGGATCAGTATACTGCTGACAGCTCTGGGACTGCTGTCTGGCAGGCCGCTGATGATTCTTTTGAAAACGCCAAAGGACATCTTCGGTGACTCGGAGCTGTATCTGAATATTTACATATGCGGCTTGATTTTCCTGTTTCTATATAATATCTGTACAGGGGTATTTACGGCATTAGGAGATTCCAGGACTCCGCTTTACTTTTTGATTGCTTCTTCCGTGGGCAATATCATACTTGACCTGGTCTTTGTGATCTGTTTCCATATGGGGGTAAGCGGCGTGGCGTGGGCGACGTTTCTGGCGCAGGGCCTTTCCTCTGTCCTGGCCTGCATTACCCTGAAAAAGCGCCTTAGAAGCATAGAATGCAGGGAGTACAGACATTTTTCCACTGCCATGCTGAAAAAGATCATGAAGGTGGCAGTACCTAGTATTTTACAGCAGAGTTTTATTTCTGTAGGAAATCTGTTTGTGCAGGGACTGATCAACAGCTATGGTTCCGCAGTTGTCGCAGGATATTCGGCGGGGATGAAGATCAATACCTTTGCGATCACGTCCTTTACCACACTTGGGAACGGTGTTTCCAGCTTTACGGCGCAGAATATCGGTGCCAGGAAAATGGAGAGGGCAGCTAAGGGCTTTCGCTGTGGCATGATTATGGTGCTGAGTGTGGCGATTCCTGTTTTCCTGCTGTTTTTCCTGGGAGGAAGGCCGATCGTGGAGCTTTTTATGAGTGAGGGGGGAGATAAAGCGGCGCAGACAGGTGTAGAATTTTTGCGGATCGTATCCCCGTTTTATGTTGTGATATCATTAAAGCTGATCGCTGACGGAGTGCTGCGCGGGGCAGGAGCAATGAAAGCATTCATGACCGCCACCTTCTCCGACCTGATCCTGCGGGTGATCCTGGCCTTTCTTCTGTCCGGGATCTGGAAAGAAACAGGAATCTGGCTGTCCTGGCCGATCGGCTGGGTCATTGGGACAGCGTTATCTGTCGGGTTTTATTTATCAGGTACTTGGAAGAAGCAACATTTGATCGGCTGATCTTAAAAATGAAGATTCTGATGCTGCAGAGAATACAAATCGGTGAATTCTGGAAATACTAATCGAAAAAGCAGAAAAGGGGATTGAAAGATGAATATTCAAAAATGCGGCATCATAGGATGCGGCGGCGTAGGCGCTACGACCGCATATACCTTAGTAGAGAGCGGACTTTTTAACGAAATGGTCCTGATCGATATTGACCACAAAAAGGCGGAGGGGGAGGCTCTGGACATTGGGCATGGTATCCCGTTTACGGTTCCTTCCGAGATCTATGCGGGAGATTACCCGGATCTGGAGGATGCCTATCTGGTCATTGTGACGGCAGGTGCGAATCAGATGCCCGGTGAGACAAGACTGGATATCTCCGAGAAAAATGCCAAGGTATTCGGTCAGATCATTCCTCAGATCGTGAAATACAATAAGGAGTGTATCCTTCTGATCGTCACGAATCCGGTTGACGTGCTTACCAGTCTGGCCTTAAAGCTTTCCGGTTTTCCGGCGTCACGGGTGATCGGCAGCGGAACGGTCCTGGATACGGCGAGGCTGAAATACCTGCTGGGCAGGAAATTTAACCTGGATTACCGCAACATCCATGCCTGGATGATCGGAGAGCACGGAGACAGCGAGCTGGCGGCCTGGAGCAGCGCGACTGTAGCGGGGCTTCCGGTGGACGAATACTGCCGGCAGCACGGACGTACGAGAGACAGCCTGCAGCTCAATGAGATTTACGAGGAGGTCCGGGACAGTGCTTATGAGATCATTAACCGGAAGGGTTCCACCTTTTATGCTGTCGCAATGGCTGTCAGGAGGATCGCACAGGCACTTGTCCGTGATGAGCACTCCATACTGACAGTGTCCAGCCTGGCCCAGGGACACTATGGGATCCATCATATCTGTATCGGACTGCCGGCTGTCTTAGGAAGGGACGGCGTGGAGGATATCATCGAAATCCCGCTGAATGCACAGGAAAAGGAAAAACTGAGGGAGTCGGCGGATGCACTGCGTACGATCTACCAGAAAATCGGGGAAGCTTAGAGAGAGCTTCCCCTTTGCATATGCCGTTTTGCCGGAGTCCTAATTTCTTGACGTTTTTTAGAAAATCCCTTATGATAGAAAAGTCGAAAAGGGAGGAAGATTCTAATGAATGTTTTAAATATAGAGCACATCAGCAAAATTTTTGGAGAAAAAGTGATCTTCGATGATGTTTCCTATGGGATCCATGCAGGGGATAAGATCGGGATCATCGGGATCAACGGAACTGGTAAGACGACCCTGCTTAAGATCATTGCAGGGATGGAGGAGCCGGATGCAGGACAGGTAGTCAGACAGAACGGGATCAAGATCGGATACCTGCCTCAGAATCAGGCGTTCCCGATGGAGGAGACAGTCCTGTCCTATGTCTTGAAAGGACAGAAGCAGGATGTGTGGAATGCGGAGAGTGATGCGAAAAGTATTCTGAACCATTTGGGTCTTACAGACCATGAAGCTGTGATCGGACACTTATCCGGCGGCCAGAAGAAACGGGCAGCTCTTGCCAGGATTTTGATCGAACCATCGGATGTCTTGATCCTGGACGAGCCGACGAACCATTTGGATGAAGAGATGATCACCTGGCTTGAGGATTACCTGAAGCGTTATAAGGGCGTCGTCCTGATGGTGACCCATGACCGCTATTTCCTGGACAAGGTGACCAATAAGATCCTGGAGATCAGCTATGGAAAACTATATGCCTACGAGGCTGATTATTCAAAATTCCTGGAACTGAAAGCACAGAGAGAAGAGATGGAGATGGCCAGTGAGAGAAAGCGCCAGAGTGTGCTGCGCATGGAGCTGGAATGGGCAAAGAGAGGGTGCCGCGCAAGAAGCACGAAGCAGCGTGCCAGATTAGAACGGCTGGAGGCACTGAAAAACGGGGCAGCCCCTGTGCAGAGTCAGACCGTGGAGATGGATTCCATAGAGACACGTATGGGGAAGAAAACCATAGAACTTCATCATATCAGTAAAAGCTATGGGGAACGCAGAATCGTGGACGATTTTGATTACATCGTCCTGAAAAACCAGCGTTTGGGAATCGTCGGTCCAAACGGCTGCGGCAAGTCTACCCTGATCAAAATGATAGCAGGGCTCATCGAGCCGGATTCGGGAAATATCGAGATCGGAGAGACCGTCAGGATCGGATATTTTGCACAGGAAGTTCCGAATATGGATACCCGGCAGAAGGTGATCGATTATGTCCGCGACATTGCAGAGTATATTCCTACAAAGCAGGGCAGGATCACTGCTTCTCAGATGCTGGAGCGTTTCCTGTTCACTCCTGATATGCAGTATGCCCCCATTGAAAAGCTTTCCGGGGGAGAAAAGAAACGTCTGTATCTGCTGGGAATCCTGCAGGCAGCTCCAAACTGTCTGCTCATAGATGAGTTAAATGATCTGGATATCCCGACTCTGACCATTTTTGAGGACTATCTGAACAGCTTTCCGGGGATCGTGATCACGGTATCCCATGACAGATATTTCCTGGATAACGTTGTGGACCGTATCTTCGTATTTGAGGAGGGCGGACACCTGAGGCAGTACGAAGGCGGTTACACCGATTATCTGGAGGCGAAACAAAGAAGCACTGCATCCTTGTTAGCAGGAACGCCCGCAGGAAATGGTGCTGCAGAGAAGAAAAGCAGCAGGGATTGGAAACAGAACAGCCCGGTAAAATTGAAATTCTCCTATAAAGAACAAAAGGAGTACGAGACCATCGATGAAACGATCGCGGGTCTCGAATCAAAGATCGAGAAGCTGGAAAATGACATCCTGAAAAATGCAACGAATTCCATGAAATTAGGAGAACTCATGGCTCAAAAAGAGCAGGTGGAACAAGAACTGGAAGAAAAAATGGAGCGGTGGGTATATCTGAACGATCTGGCAGAACAGATCTCCTCCCAGAAAAACTTATAGAGTGTGGTTTGATTCTGTGATATAATGATTTCGTACATTGACCCCGAAGTGTTTAAGCAGTATAATAGAGAATATGATTTAGGAACGAAAAAAGCAGGAAAAAAGTGAAAACGTGTGATTGTATGTGAATACTGTGTGATTATGCGGGGTCGGGATTATATTAGAAAGAGGTGCTAAGCTATGAAAAAACCGGTACTTGTTATTATGGCGGCAGGAATGGGCAGCCGTTATGGCGGCTTAAAACAGATTGACCCTGTGGATGAAGAAGGACACATCATCATGGATTTTTCTATTTTTGATGCAAGGAGAGCAGGGTTTGAGAAAGTGGTTTTCATCATTAAGGAAGAGTATGATGAAGAATTTCGTGCCAGCATCGGGGATAGGATCAGTGAGTTTATGGAAGTCTCCTATGTATATCAGAAGCTTGATAATCTGCCGGAAGGATTTTCGGTGCCGGAGGGGCGCGTGAAGCCATTCGGAACAGGACATGCTATTTTAAGCTGTAAGGATGAAGTGGATGGGCCGTTTGCGGTGATCAATGCTGATGATTATTACGGAGTACACGCACTAAAAGAGATCTATGATTATTTATCCGGACATGAAGATGATGAGAAGTATCGATATGCGATGGTTGGATACCGTCTGTCCAATACGCTGACAGAGAATGGATATGTATCAAGAGGAGTGTGTAAGACGGATGAGGAGGGATACCTGACGGGGATCACCGAGCGCACTCACATCGAGAAGACGAAAGATGGCGCTGCATTCACTGAGGATGACGGGAAGACCTGGACAAAGATCGATCCGGGCTGCATTGTTTCTATGAATATGTTTGGATTTACGGAAAGTATGCTCAAGGAGATCGAGGCACGCTTCCCGGTATTTTTGGAGAAGAACCTAAAAGAGAACCCTCTGAAATGCGAGTATTTCCTTCCGTCTGTGGTCGGAGAACTGATCAATGAGCAGAAGGCTACGGTCAGGGTCCTTAAGTCTGAGGACAGATGGTATGGTATTACATATAAAGAAGATAAGCAGAGTGTGGTGGATGCGGTCGTGCGAATGAAGGAACAGGGAGTCTACCCGCTTCATCTGTGGAAATAAGAGTATCTCAGTGATTCGATGAAGCATAGCGGAAAGGAAGAAAATTATGGCAATTTTAGTAGCAGGAGGCGCCGGGTATATCGGAAGCCATACATGTGTGGAGCTGTTGGAAAGAGGATATGAGGTTGTAGTCGTTGACAATCTGTACAATTCCAGTGAGACGGCTCTTGAGAGAGTACAGAGTATTACAGGTAAGACCTTGAAGTTTTATAAGGGCGACATCCTGAACAGAGAGGACTTAGACCCTGTCTTTGAAAATGAGGAGATCGAGGCTGTCATTAATTTTGCAGGATTAAAGGCAGTTGGTGAATCTGTGTCAAAGCCGTGGGAGTATTACCATAATAATATTACGGGGACATTGATCCTGTGTGACGTGATGAGACAGCATGGATGCAAGAACATGATATTCAGCTCATCTGCGACTGTATACGGGGACCCGGCAGAGATCCCGATCACGGAGAACTGCCCAAAGGGAGAGATCACCAATCCTTACGGACGTACAAAAGGGATGCTGGAACAGATTTTAACAGACCTGCATACAGGCGATCCGGAGTGGAATATCATGCTGCTGCGTTATTTTAATCCGATCGGGGCACACAAGTCAGGGCTGATCGGGGAGGACCCAAAGGGAATCCCGAATAACCTGGTCCCATATATCGCACAGGTAGCAGTCGGAAAGCTTGATTGTCTCGGTGTATTCGGTGATGATTATGATACACCGGATGGAACAGGAGTACGTGACTATATTCATGTTGTGGACCTGGCAGTGGGACATGTAAAAGCAATTGAGAAGATGAGGACCAGCAAGGGCGTCCATATTTATAATCTGGGTACCGGCGTAGGTTACAGCGTACTAGACGTTGTGAAGGCTTACGAAAAGGCCAGTGGAAGAAAGATTCCTTACCAGGTAAAACCGCGCCGTGCGGGAGATATCGCAACCTGTTACTGCGATGCATCAAAGGCAAAGGAAGAGCTTGGCTGGGCTGCTGAGCGGGGGATCGAGGAGATGTGCGAAGATTCCTGGAGATGGCAGTCTATGAATCCTGACGGTTACAGGAACGCAGCCGAATAAGAAAAGATTGTACTTAAGTAAGTGCAGTTGTGATATAACGAACTGATATACCAGACAGATAAGCAGGAGAAAAGGTGAGATGTACGGAGAAGATACAATGACAGATCAGTTAGAATACCTGCCATTATCCTCCAGTCAGATGAATATCTGGAATTTGGAAATGGCACACCCGGGACTCCCGATGAACAACATATGTACCGCGCTTAAAATTGAAGGGAATCTGAATCTGGAATATCTTCAGACGTGTATTGACCATGCGTTTCGGGCATTTCCATCTCTTAGGACCAGGATCACCGTAAGAGATGGAAAGCCTTGTCAGTTCGTGACTGAAGACATTCCTTTTGGGACTGCCTTTTTTGATTTTACAGAGACGGATGACCAGGGAATCACAGCCTGGTTTCAGTCTGTGGCAAGAGAGCATTTTATCTTGCCGGATCATCCGCTGTGTCAGATGATGATTTTCAAGACATCTGAAAACAGCGGAGGGATCTTAACACGGGTACATCATATCATTGCAGATGCATGGTCCCATGCATTGGTTACGAATCATATCATACATAACTATTTTCAGCTTCTTTCGGGACTGGAGGGCGATCAGACACCCACCGGGTCATATGAAGAGCATATCTTAAATGAACAGAAGTATTTACAGTCTAAAGCTTTCGAAAAAGATAAAAAATTCTGGAAGGATATCTTAAAGGATATTTCTCCCGGGCTTGCAAAGGAACATCAGTGTGCTCTGTTAAGCCCTGTGGGACTCCGGAAATCCTGCAGGCTTTCCAATCGTCTGAACCGTCTGATCGGCGGATTCTGCGAGAAAGAGAAGGTCTCCCCTTTTGCAGTGTTTTACATGGGACTTGCTGTGTATCTGAGGCGGATGAAAGGGCAGAAGCGGTTCTGTATCGGAGTGCCCACCATCAACAGGCTCAATTTTAAGGAGAAACAGACGGGAGGGATGTTTGTCAATACCCTGCCTTTTGTGAATGAGCTGGATGTTTCCATGACCTTTCATGAATTCAACGAAAAGCTTAGAGAGGACTGGTTTTCACTACTCTGTCATCAGAGAATCCCATTTGAATACATAAAAAAGCTGGCTGCCGAGGATGGAATGAATAAGGGCGGGCCTTTGTTTGATATCGTTTTGTCCTATCAAAACGGTAAGATGGATCATCTGCGGGGAGCGCGCGTATCTCTGGAGGGACGCTGGTTCTACAGCGGGTACCAGAGCGAAGCGTTGTGCATCCATGTAAGCAGCCGGGACAAAGAAAATCAATTTATTGTAGATTATGATTACCTGACCCAGATTTTTAGTGACAGAGAGATCGAACAGCTGCATAATGCGATTTCACGTATTTTGAAAAGAGCACTAAAGGAGCCGGATCTGCCTCTGGCAAGTATTCCGGTCTTAGACGAGGAGCTTGAAGAACGGGTCATCTATGATTTTAATCAGACAGATACCTGGTATGAGAGAGAAAAAAATATCGCAGAGAAGCTCAAAGAGACTGCCCAGCTTTATAAAGGGCGTGCGGCTTTGATCTTTCAGGGTAAAAGAGTGACATATGAGGAACTGGATAACCAGGCAGCCGCTCAAGCACAGCGGATCATGGGAATCCTGGGAAAAGAAAATGAGACGGTTGCCATCCACATGAAAAGGAGCAGCAGTCTGTTTGCCGCGCTTGCAGGGATCATCTATTCCGGCAGTCACTGGCTTTTGATCGATCCGCAGCTGCCGCTGAACCGGAAAGCAGAGATGCTTTATGACAGCCAGGCCAGGCTTTGTATCACGGATGAGGCCCGGGAAGACAATGAATTATGGCGGCACTGCGATGTCTGGCAGCCTCCTGTGACAGAGACTGATATGGGGACCGCTGCCGTGCGGCCTTTATGGATCGAGTCCTGGAAACTGCTGGATGGGAAGGCTGACATGACAGAAAAGCCTTACAGGGCGCAGCCGGATGATCTGGCATATCTGGTCTATACATCGGGAAGTACAGGGGTTCCCAAAGCCGTGGAGATTATGCAGCACAGTGTCCTGAATCTGGCCGACGCTATGGGACCGCTGTACCCAAAAGGAGCAGTCCTGTCCGTCTGTAATGTAGGCTTTGACGCGTTTCTGCTGGAAAGTGTGCTGGCACTCTTGAACGGAAAAACGATCGTGATCGCTTCCGAGGAAGAGATGAACCATCCGGTCCATATCGGAAACTTGATCCGGTCTTATGATGTGGGATTCATGGCGCTGACCCCGTCGCGCCTGTCCGCATATATAAAGGAAGAGACATTTAGAAAAGCTCTTTCTCATCTGGAGACGATCATCTGCGGAGGTGAGAGCCTGCCTCCAAAGCTCTACAAGCAGATCCGGGCATATACCTTGGCAGTTCTTTATAACCAGTACGGTCCTTCAGAGGCTTGCGTGGCAGTCTCTCATGCTGTCGTGAACGGAAAGGATCCGGTTACGATCGGGGCTCCCCTGCAGAACTGCAGGATCTATATTCTGGATGAAGCAAAAAATCCACTTCCTCCGGGCTGCGAGGGGGAGATCTATATCGGCGGAGAATGCCTGGCCAGAGGATATCACAACCGGGAAGAGCTGACAAGGGAGAGGTTTATAGAAGACCCGTTTCTGGAAGGAAGCAGGATCTACCGCACCGGAGATTATGGAAAATGGTCGGAGGACGGAAAGGTGTTCTATCTTGGAAGAAAGGACCAGCAGGTAAAGCTTTTGGGCCATAGGGTCGAGCTGTCTGAAATAGAGTCTGTACTTCTAGGTCACCCTGCTGTGGATTCGGCTTACGTGGAAGTGTGGGAAGGGCAGATTTACGCATATTTTACGGGGAGTCCTGCTCTTAAGGAGGAGGAGCTTTTGGCCTATGCGGCCCTTTATCTGCCCCGCTATCTGATTCCGGCAGTCCTGGTGAAGAAGGAGAGCCTTCCTTTGACAGAGAATGGGAAGATCGATTTCAGAAAGCTTGAAAAACCGGTATTTACGGATACGGGTGAGGAGCCTGCCGATGAGGTAGAAAAACGTCTGCTGGCGATCTGGAAGCGGGTGCTGGGCCGGGAGGAGCTGGGAGTCTGCTCAGATTATTTCCAATCCGGCGGGGATTCACTGAGTGCAGTCCAGATGCTTTTGGAGGTGGAAAAAGAGTTCTCAAGGACTCTGTCTGTCTCGGAGTTATATGGATGTTCTACGCTTCGCAGGCTGGGGAGCCTGATCCGCGGAAAGGCACCAAAGACAAAGCATCCGGTTGAAGACATACCTAAGGCAGAGATCCGGGACTGGTATCCGCTGCCTCCTTCCCAGGCAGGCTTTTATGTCCTGCAAAAACAGGATGAGGCCGGGATGAGCTATCATATGCCGACAGCCTTTTTACTTAGTGAATGGCTGGATATTGTAAGGCTTGAGCAGGCATTTACAAAAATGATCGCGGAAGATCCTGTTCTGCGGACTACCTTCTGTATCAGGGACGGGAACGTCATCGGCAGGGTGAATCCACAGATGGAATTTAAAATGGGATGGCTGGAAGCAGAGAGTATGGAAGAAGCAATGCAAAGCTTTATTAAGCCCTTTGACTTAGAAAAAGGCCCTCTTCTGCGCGCGTCTATGGTTCGGCTTACAGGAAACAGACCGGGATTTTTGCTGGATATGCATCATATTATTTCTGACGGACTGAGCAGTCAGCTCATGCTTTCACGGCTGAGCAGGTATTACCAGGGAATCCAGGTCACCATGCCAAAGCGTACCTATATAGATTATGCCTGGTGGCTGAAAGAGAAAGAGGGACGGGGAAATGATCCGTCCCGGGAGTTCTGGGAGGAGCAGTTAAAGGAAGGGCCTATCGAGAGTACGCTTGCGTTTGACAGACCAAGGCCGGCGGTATTCGACACAAAAGGCGCTCAATATCTGTTCGGGCTGCCAAAGGAGTGGAATGAAAGGTTAAAGACATATTGTGAGCAGCACCATGTGACCATATCTGCCCTCCTGCTTTCTGTATACGGACTTCTTGTCAGCCGTTATTCCGGGTCGGATAAGGTGGTCGTTGGAATGCCTTTTTCGGGGAGAAAAAGGAAGGAAATGGAAGAGATGACCGGTGTATTTGTGAATTCTCTTCCGGTATACATTCAGGCGGATCCCAAGGAGACGTTTGAAGATTATCTGCAAAAGGTGAGCAGGACGGTTGCCGGGATAGTGGATCATCAGGAGATCTCTCTGGAAGAGCTTGCTAAGCTTGCCAAAATTACAAGGAGAAGAGATAAAAACCCGCTGTTTAGCGTTTTATTTACTATGACACCGCTAAAAGGGGATGACATCTCCATCGGCAGGGCCAAACTTACCTATGTCCCATATGAGACACATGCGGTCAAGATGGATCTGAACCTGGAGGTGACATTCATCCAGGGAAGATACCAGTTTCGTTTTGAATATGCCCAAAGCCTGTTTGATGAGGTGACCATCGCATTCTACAGCAGGTGTATGCAAAAAGGTCTGGCCAGTATACTGGAAGCACCAGGCAGGAAGCTTAAGGATGTGGAAATGCTGGATGCCGCAGATCGGATCCGGCTTTTGGAAAAGCCCAGGAGGGTCCGGACTCCTTATGATGCGGCACCCGTTGACCAGATGATGGATGAGACTGCACTTCTTGCGCCGGGCAGGGCGGCTGTGAGATGGGGAGAGGACCGCTGCGAAACTTACCGGAGCCTGAAAGAAAAGTCGGATCTTATGGCAGCGGCGCTTTTGGCAGCAGGAGTCCAAAAGGGAGATAAAGTCGCGTTCCTGACAAGACGTACCGAAGTAATGCCGATGCTGATGCTCGGGATCTTAAAAGCCGGAGCAGCATATGTCCCGGTGGATCCGGCATTTCCATTCGAGCGCATCCGGTACATGCTGGAGCTCTCAGAAGTAAAGCTGGTGGTCTATGGACACAAGGAGCTTGTTCTGGACGGACTTCCCTGCGGTCAGCTTATCTGGGATGAGGAAACGCTGCGCCAAAGGATACAGTGCTGTGAGAGTAGTGTAGAGCATGGCGGAGAGGATGCGGCAAATGTTATCTTTACATCGGGCACGACGGGGCGGCCCAAGGGGGTTGTGATGCTGCATAAGTCGCTGTCCAATCTGACGGCACACTTAGAAGAGCTGCTCGGGACATGGGATGAGGTCATCCTATGTGCATCAAACTGTGTATTCGATGTATTTACCACGGAAACGATCCTGGCGCTTTCAAGGGGGCATACCATCAGTATCGCTGATGAGGAAGAGATGATGCTGCCCTGGAAGATGGCCAAGCGGATCGTCCGCGACAAGGTAACCGTTCTTCAGTTAACACCGTCCAGGATTTTGATGTGCCTGGGGGATGAAAGCTTCCAAAAAGCACTGGCGGGAATCCACCGGATTATTCTGTTAGGCGAACCTTGGGGAATAGAACTAAAGGACAGGCTGAAAGGTCTGACGGATGCACGTATTTTTAATATATACGGACCGACAGAGACCTCGGTCCATAACTGCCAGGGGGATATCACGGATGCGGACAGTATCCATATCGGCAGGCCGATCGGAAACTGCCGTTACTATCTTCTGGACAAGGAGAGACGTCAGGTCCCCCCGACTGCGGTCGGAGAGATCTATATTGCAGGAGAATGCCTCTCGGCAGGCTATATCAACCAGCCGGAGCTGACAGAGGAAGTTTTTGTACCGGACAGCTTTGTTCAGGGGGAACGGATGTACCGGACCGGGGATCTGGGAAGAATGCGGGCCGATGGAAACTGGCAGTGCCTGGGCCGTGTGGATACGCAGGTGAAGCTGGACGGACACCGGATCGAGCCGCTTGAGATCACCAGGCTGATGCTTCAGTCAAAGATGGTAAAGGAGGCCGCAGTCGTTCCTATCTATAAAGACGGTGTGCCGGCTTACTTAAGGGGGGTGGCTGTCAGGGATGAGGGATATGACGAAGCAGCCCTCAGAGCATACCTGGCAGATAAACTTCCGGATTATATGGTTCCCTCCGAGCTGATGGAATTAGATGCGCTTCCAAGGACCGCAAGCGGTAAGACAGATCAAAAAAAACTTGCCGTGCTTGAGCCGACGTCTGACCAAGGACATAGAACCTTTGAAAGATCTGGGACAGAGGATATCTCTGCGAAGGACTGTCAAGAATCAGAGAGCGTGTCAGGCGTGGAACAGCCGGGAAGGATCAGGAGTCTGTGGAGAGAAGTCCTGGGAAGAGAACCAGAAGCAGACGTTTCCTTCTTCGAGCAGGGGGGAACCTCCTTAAAGGCAATCGTGATCCTGAACCGTTATCATCAGGAACGATATGAGTTTGATCTGAATGAATTTTATCAGCACCCTACGCTGCGTGAACAGGAGGCGGCCTTAGAGGGCCAAAAAGAGCAGATATCAGACAACACACCTCTGGAAAAGAAGGGGATGGGCAGCAGAAGCATGAGGGAGGCTGTCCCGCGCAGGCTGTGTGGGCAGGAAGAAAATATCTGTAAGCCGGGAGCCGTCCTTCTGACCGGTGCGACAGGATATCTTGGCAGCCATATACTGAAAAAGCTGCTGGAATTTAGCACAGAAGAAATATACTGCCTGATCAGGGGGACCGGGGAACGGCTGGTCGGGATACTGGAGCTGTATTTCCAGGAAGGTTTTTATGAGAGATATCAAGACCGGCTCCATATCGTGACAGGTCAGCTGACCAAAAAGCAGTTTGATCTTCCTGATAAGATTTACGAAGAGATGGCAGACAGGGTGACAAGGGTGTTCCACTGTGCAGCAGATGTCAGACATTATGCAGAGGAAGAAGAGCTGTACCGTACCAATGTAGAAGGCACCCAAAGGGCACTGGAATTTGCCAGGCGCGCAGGGGCCGCGTTTTTGCATATGTCTACGATCAGCGTCGCAGGAAACCGGTTTTTAGAAGAGCCGGTGAGACATTACTCCTTTACAGAGACAGACCTGGATGTGGGACAAAACTGGAAGGAAAATCCTTACGTCAGGAGTAAGGTGCTGGCAGAAAAGGCAGTGGATGATGCAGTCCGGGAAGGACTTCATGCAAGCATCTTTAGGATCGGACGCCTTGCGGCAAGCTCTTATGACGGACGGTTTCAGATAAATCCGGAGTCCAATGCTTACTACCGGCTGGTGAAGGGGATTTTAAAGCTGGGCGTAATCTCTGACAGCCTGTATCATCAAAGGCTGGAGCTGACTCCAGTCAACCAGGCGGCTGAGGCAGTGGTAAGGCTGAGCAGGGCTGTGGGGGGAACGTATCATATTTACAGTCCGTATCAGGTGGAGATCGGTGCTCTTGCAGAAGCCTGCAGGGTGATCAGACGGGTAACAGAAGCCAAATTCGAGGACTGCCTGGCAAAAGAGAGTATGCAGTCGGATTCCCCTTATATCCAGGCCTTGGCTCAGACCTGGTATGAGGCAGGAAGAAACCCATCTATGGCTCGTGTCAGCCAGGAGCGGACTCTGGAGAAGCTGGCAGAGCTGGACTTTTGGTGGAGAGAGCCGGAGATTGAGAAACAGAAGCTGTGCTTTTTAGAGAAGGGGAGTGAAGAGAAGGTATGACGATCATTGGACATTTATTAGATATTTCAGCTGTCGCACTTGGTTTTTTTATTGTCAGATGCCTGTTAAAGGGAAGACTTTCCGCGGTACAAAAATTATATCTGTCCTCTGCGGTGTACCTGCTTTTGTGGCTTCTTGCTGTCAACGGTATGCAGCATACGCAGAGTGTGCCCATCCTGCAGGTATTGGATGCCATCACGTGCGCGTGCTCGGCCCTTCTGATCATGACGATACTGCTGATCTCACTGATCTTCACAAAGAATTTGGAAAAAGTACCGTGGCATTACTGGCTGCTGTATCTCCTGCCGTGGTTCTCGACAGTGATCGTATTTACGAATCCTATGCATCACCTCTTTTACAGGAGATTCTCCATCTATGCATCCGAGGTAACGTTCGGGCCGCTGTTTATCATATCAGGGATGCAGTATTATCTGTACTCCATCCTGGTCATTGTGATCATGATCCGGTTTGGAGTAAAGTGCAGGATCAGGCGGGTCTGGGGACAGGTAGGGCTGTTTATCGGCGGGCTTATGGTGCCTTTTTGTACGAACCTGCTTGCTACATTGAAGATCCTGGATCTTCCGATCTCAGCGACGCCGCTGGCATTCCTGGTAACGATCTTCTGTCATGGGATTGCTGTGTATTATCTGAATTTCCTGAATATCAAACCGGCAGCCCTGGAGAACATGGTAGATAACGTTTCAGAGGGATATGCGATCCTGTCAGCTGACAGATGTATCGTATACAGTAATAGGGCCTTTGAAGAGATCTTCGGGGAAAAATACAAGATGAAGGTCAACTGTTATCTGAACCGGGTCGTGGAGGAGTTAGAGGAGCGGAAAAAAGATGTGATCTATAATCTGCTGAATTTTTTCGATGTATGTAAGCAGTCTGCCAATATGATTTCCTATGAACAGGCCATTCTCAGTGAAGAGGGAAAATTCTATTATTCGGTGGAACTGACTCCGATCCTTGTAAAGCACAGGCTTGCAGGGGTGCTGGCGATGTTCCGGGATGTGACCAGGCTTAAGGAAGAGATGCGCAGGAAACAGCAGAACTTAAGCCGGGCCATGGAAAGAGAGCGTCTGATCTCGCTGGGACAGATGATCGGCAGCATATCGCATAATCTAAAGACGCCTATCATGGCAATATCTGGAGATGTTACGCTTTTAGAAGACCTGGTCAGAGAATACGAGGAGAGCATCGGAGATGAGGAGGTAACTGTGGAGGATCATCTGGAGATCGCAAAAGAGATGTCGGGCTGGCTTTTAAGGATCGGGGAATGCTGTTCCTATATGTCGGATATCATCACGACGGTCAAGGGAATGGCGGCAAACCTAAGCAACACCTCCGAGGGGGAATTTACGGTGGAGGAGGCCATAAAGAGAGTGCAGATGTTTTTGAAAGGCAAGCTGGTAAAAAACGGATGTACACTTGTTACGAAAGTGGAACTGCCGCCTAAGACCTTCATACATGGAGATATCAACAATATGGTTCAGGTGATCAATAATCTGGTCGACAATGCCTGTGATGCCATGGAGGAAACAGGCGGAGAGATCGGGCTTTTGGTTTACCGGACGGAAAATGGGATCTGTATCCGGGTAAGTGATCAGGGGAAGGGAATTCCTGATGATGTGAAGGAAAAACTTTTCAAGACGATGTGTACGACAAAAGGTACCAGAGGTACAGGCTTGGGGCTGTACAGCTCAGCGGAGATCATCCGGGCAAGATTTGGAGGAAAAATATGGGCTGATGGCAACGAGGATGGAGGCGCAAGCTTCTATGTCGAGCTGCCAATGGAGGATGAGAGGGAATAAAAAATAATGCGGAAAAACAGAGCAGGAAAAGAAAAAAATGGATTTAAGATGTTTATCCTGGATGATGATAGAAATATCCTGGAGGCTTTAAGCGCCAACTTCCGTGCAAAAGGGTTTGAGGTAGATACGCAGGAGAATCCGCTTGAGGCATTGGCCGAAATGGAAAAAAAGCATTATGATATTTTGGTCCTGGACTTTATCATGACTCCGATCTGCGGGGATGAGGTAGTGGCAAGACTCCGGAGATTCGATACAAGGATCTGCGTCATTATGCTGACCGGACATAAGGAGCTGGCACCGCCTTTAAATACGGTGAGAGAACTGGAGATCCAGGGATACTGCGAAAAAAGCAGCAGATTTGACCAGTTAGAGCTGCTGGTGGAGAGCAGTGTAAAAATGATCCGCCATATGAATACGATTTATCAGTATCAGGACGGGCTTTCCAGTATTCTGTCTTCCATCCCGCATCTTCATCAGATGCTGCCGATGGAAGAGCTGTCAGAGCAGGTGCTGGTGGAATTAAAGACGCTTGCCAGGTCATCAGACTGTTTCGTGTGGGTAAAGCCGGACAGCACCCTGACAGAACAACAGGAGACAGAACTGCCAAAAGATATCTACCGCGGGGCAGGTAGGTACGAAAAGCCATTTTTTGAATTCGAGGAGGAAGACTACCCCATCGTAAAGGAATGGATACTCAGAAGTATCACCAGGCAGAAGATCCTGTATCATAAGGAGGAGCATCTGCTGCTGGTGCCGCTTATCGGGAAGAGGGAGATTATTCTGGGGATTTTGGGCGCGGTGGTAGAAAAGGAGCCGGACGGCACTCTTTTGGATCTGCTTTTAGTCTATGCAGAGCAGGTCTCTACAGCGCTGCACAATACCCTTCTTAAGATTCTTTTGAATGCCAATAACAGGCAGCTGAGCAACATGAATAAACGGCTGCGGGACAGCTATATGCAGACAGTGGAGGCGATGCGTAAGCTGGTGGATGCAAAGGATCTCTATACAAGAGGCCACTCAGA
Organism: Faecalicatena sp.; assembly: GCF_058819085.1. Taxonomy (NCBI): domain Bacteria; kingdom Bacillati; phylum Bacillota; class Clostridia; order Lachnospirales; family Lachnospiraceae; genus Faecalicatena; species Faecalicatena sp. The sequence goes on along the minus strand of NZ_JBZUUL010000049.1, from coordinate 87,130 downwards.
CAGGGTGTCCTTCTATGCGGTGGCACTGGCGAAGCAGATCCATGCGGATGATCAGCTTATCCACCGGATCCGTACAGCAGGACTTCTGCACGATATCGGGAAGATCGGTGTCTCAGATGCGATCCTGAGCAAGCCGGCAAAGCTGACCGAAGAGGAGTTTGCATCGATCAAGAAGCATCCCGCGATCGGGGCGGACATATTATCCTGCATGGATATGTTCTGTACGGTCGGGAATATTGTGTGCGCACATCATGAGCGGTATGACGGCACCGGATACCCGAACCGGCTGAAAGGGGAGGAGATCCCGCTGGAGGCCAGGATCATTACGATTGCTGATTCCTTCGATGCGATGATGTCAGACAGACATTATCGGAAAAAGCTGTCCTTTGCACAGGCAGTGGACCAGCTGGAAGAAGGGAAAGGAAGCCAGTTTGATGCTCGGCTTGTGGAAGGCTTCCGGGAAGTGCTGAAAAATTATGATGCGATCGCAGAGGAACTACAGTGGACTTATGGAGAGAATCTGAGGGGGAAATATGGAGATTATGGAACAGAAAAATATTTATAGGGACGTAACAATTTATAACACTCTGCCGGAATGTCTGCTGGCGGTGAAAGAGATCTATGCAGAAAATAAGGCGATCACGACATTTAGAAGGGATGCCACAGAGCGCAGTGTGACCTACAGAGAATTTGTGAAGGATGTCCAGGGAGCAGCCTATATGATGGAGCAGAGAAAGATGTCCGGCAGACACATTGCTCTTGTAGGGGAAAATTCATATGAGTGGATCACTGCATTCTGTGCAATTGGCTGCATCGGCTCCATCGCGGTCCCGATTGATGTGGAACAGCCTGAGGAGGAGCTTGTAAACCTGGCTGAGTTTGCGGATGCGGCGTTCGTCATCGCGCAGAAAGAATTTCTGCCTGCCTTTGTAAGCTGGCAGAAGGAAAATGTAATCCGGATGGAGACAGATTTTACAGAGATGATAAAAGAGGGGCGTCACGCAGTGGAAGCGGAAGGCATCGAAGGATTTAGTTTCGGGAAAAAGGTGGAGCAGGACACTCCTCTCGCCATTGTTTACACTTCCGGGACGACCAGTGTATCCAAGGCGGTCGTCTTAAGCCATTATAATATGATGTATGATGCATGCTGCTGTCAGGCATCTGTAAAGCTGGAGGACAGGATGTTCGATCCGCTGCCGCTTTATCATACCTACTCCCTGGGCTGCGGCGTCCTGAATATCCTGGCTCACGGACAGAACATCTGTATCAACGGAAACCTAAAGACGTTGTTCCGTGATATCAAATTATACAGCCCTAGTATCATGATGGCGGTTCCGCTCGTACTCGAAAATCTGTTAAAAGAGATCCACCGTGTGCAGGAGAAAATGGGGATCCGGGAGCAGACCGAGCAGGCAGTGGAGAAATACAGGAAGGGCCTGTTTATGAAAAAGCCTGTCCTGATCAATGGAGTGAGTGAGATCCTCGGGGGAAATCTGAAAACCATCTGCTGCGGCGGGGCTCATCTGAATGAGAAGGTTGCGGAGGAGTATTTTGCCTATGGGATCGAGCTGCTCCAGGGATACGGGATCACAGAGTGCAGTCCGCTGATCAGCAATAGTCTGAGAGGGCAGAACCGGATCAATTCTGTAGGCCGTCTCCTGCCCGGGATCGAAATGAAGATCGTAGATGGTGAGATCTTAGTAAAGGGACCATGTGTCTTCCAGGAATATTACAAAAATCCGGTCGTTACAGAGGAAAGCTTCACGGATGGATGGTTCCATACGGGAGATATCGGTTACCTGGACAGAAAGGGCTATCTGTATATCTGTGGGCGGAAGAAAAATCTGATCGTATTTAACAATGGGAAAAAAGTAGTACCTGAAGAGCTGGAGGCATATATTCTTGAGATCCCCCTTGTCAGAGAAGTCATGGTATATGGTGCAAGCGCAGGCGATGCGCCGGATGAGGTGAAACTGTCTGCCCTCATCTGTGTGGACATGGATCAGACAGAGGAAACAGATAATTACAAGATCCTGGAGTCCATTCAGGAGGAGATACACAAGCTGAACAGCAGACTGCCCGTCTATAAGAGAATCCAGTCAGTGAAGCTGACAGAAGCAGAGTTTAAAAAGACATCTATGCAGAAGATACAAAGAAGGAAGGTAACTGTATGACAGAAAAAGAGCTATTTGAGATCGTAGAGGATATCGTAAAGGAAGTGACCGGGATAGAATGCCTCACGATGGATACTGAATTCGTAAATGACCTGGCATTGAATTCCATGGATGTGGCAAACCTGATCTCTGCATTCGAGGAAAGATTTGATGTGGATATCCCGATGAAAGATGTGAGGAACCTGATGCAGGTAAGGGACGTGATCCAGTATATGAAAAAAATAAAATTTTGAAAATCTCTTGACAAAGAAATAGGAACTTGTTATGATTAAAAAACAGAACGCACTCTGTTTTTACGATTCTGATTGTATTAAGAAAGTAGGGAAGCATATGAGAAGACAGGTATATTCATTGCTGGTCGATAATAATCCGGGTGTATTAAGCCGGATCGCAGGACTCTTCAGCCGGAGGGGATACAGTATTGACAGTATCACGGCAGGTATGACGGCAGATCCGAGATTTACCAGGATCACGGTTGTAGCCAGCGGCGATGAACTGATTTTATCCCAGATCGAGAAGCAGGTCCGTAAGCTGGAGGATGTCATCGAGATCAAAGTATTGAAGGATGGGGAATCCGTCTACAGAGAGCTGATCATGGTGAAGATCCGGGCAAATGCAGCACAGCGTCCGGAGGTGATCTCCATTGCCGACATTTTCAGGGCGAAGATCGTAGACGTGGAGAAAGAGTCCATGATCATCGAGCTGACAGGGAACCAGTCCAAGCTGGAAGCATTCTTAAATCTGCTGGATGGCTATGAGATCCTGGAATTGGCAAGGACAGGGATCACGGGACTCGCCAGAGGGATCGAGGGCGTTACCTTTATTGATTAAAGCGGATGCACCCCAAAGCCTTGTCACGGCGGCACTATATTACATACAGAAGCTAGAGGTGATAAGCCTTTAACTCATAAATCTATTGGACACGAGTATGTTCAGTAAACAAGCAATTTATCGTCTGTCTGCGGGACGGATGAAAGAGAATTAGGAGGAATGTCAAGATGGCAGCAAAAATTTATTATCAGGAAGATTGTAACCTTTCTATGTTAGAAGGAAAGACGATCGCAATTATCGGTTACGGAAGCCAGGGCCATGCACACGCATTGAACTTAAAGGAATCAGGATGCAATGTGATCATCGGTCTGTATGAAGGAAGCAGATCCTGGGCAAAAGCAGAAGCACAGGGATTTGAAGTGTTTACAGCAGCTGAGGCAGCTAAAAAAGCAGATATCATCATGATCCTGATCAATGATGAGAAGCAGGCAGCAATGTATAAAAATGATATCGAGCCAAATCTGGAAGAAGGCAATATGCTGATGTTCGCACATGGTTTTGCGATCCACTTCGGACAGATCGTTCCGCCTCCGTATGTAGACGTTACAATGATCGCACCAAAGGGACCAGGACACACAGTAAGAAGCGAATATCAGGTAGGAAAGGGTGTTCCTTGTCTGGTAGCTGTTCAGCAGGATGCATCCGGCAAAGCACTTGACCTTGCACTTGCTTATGCACTGGGAATCGGCGGAGCAAGAGCCGGTGTCTTAGAGACTACATTCAGAACAGAGACAGAAACAGACCTTTTCGGTGAGCAGGCAGTTCTCTGCGGCGGTGTATGTGCACTGATGCAGGCAGGTTTCGAGACATTGGTTGAAGCTGGATATGATCCGAGAAATGCATATTTCGAGTGTATCCATGAGATGAAACTGATCGTAGATCTGATCTACCAGTCAGGTTTTGCAGGAATGAGATATTCTATCTCCAATACTGCAGAGTATGGCGATTACATCACAGGGCCGAAGATCATCACAGAAGATACAAAGAAGGCAATGAAGAAGATCTTAAGCGACATCCAGGACGGTTCTTTTGCAAAAGACTTCCTGCTTGATATGTCTGAGGCTGGCGGCCAGGCTCACTTTAGAGCAATGAGAAAGCTTGCAGCAGAGCATCCGGCAGAGAAGATCGGTGAGGAAGTAAGAAAGCTGTACAGCTGGAGTGACGAAGATAAGCTTATCAACAACTAATCGATATTGCAGATAAATAAAAAGCAGGACCCCGGCGTTTGCGAATAGGCAGGCGTTGGGGTTTTACTTACTTTTATTGATCTATAAGGGAGTGGGGATTTAGTGGAAGAAAAGAATGATTTCAGCCGGGGGAGTATCGCCGGAAATATTTTGAGTCTGGCTCTCCCTATGACACTGGCACAGCTGATCAATGTATTATACAGTATTGTGGATCGGATCTACATCGGTCATATTCCGAATACATCCGCGCAGGCGCTGACCGGGATCGGTCTTACACTGCCTATTATCACGATCATCACGGCGTTTGCGAATCTCTTTGGAATGGGCGGAGCGCCGCTTTGTTCCATCGCAAGAGGCGGGCATGATGAGGAGAAGGCAGGAAAAGTGATGGGAAACTCCTTTTCCCTGCTGCTCTTATCAGGGGGGATCTTGATGGTGCTCTGTCTGATGTTTAAAAAGCCTCTTTTATATCTGTTCGGAGCCAGTGATGTAACGTTCCCCTATGCAGATGCCTATATCACCATCTATCTGTGCGGTACCATCTTTGTGATGGTAAGCCTGGGGATGAACAATTTCATTAATGCCCAGGGATTTGGGAAAATGGGGATGCTGACAGTGCTTTTAGGCGCGGTGACCAATATCCTTCTGGATCCGCTTCTGATTTTTGTGTTTCATATGGGAGTCAGGGGCGCAGCCATTGCAACGGTCATTTCACAGGGACTGTCGGCGGCCTGGGTCCTTAGATTCCTGACGGGGAAAAAGGCGATCCTGACTTTGGAGCGAAGGACTATGAGGCTTAGTAAAACGCTGGTAAAAGAAATTACGGTACTGGGAACTTCGGGGTTCGTTATGTCGGTGACGAACGGTGCGGTGCAGATCGTATGTAATGCCACACTGTACCGGTATGGCGGAGACTTATATGTAGGGATCATGACAGTCATCAATTCCGTGAGGGAGATCATCACCATGCCGGTCACGGGGCTGACCTCGGGTGCACAGCCGGTCATCAGTTATAACTTCGGTGCAGGATGCTTTGACCGGGTAAAGAAGTCCATCAAGTTCATGTCAGGCAGCTGTATCATCTTTACCTGCCTGGTGTGGGCGGTCCTGTTTTTTGAGCCTGCATTTTTCCTGCGGCTGTTCACAAGTGAGACGGAGCTGATCCGGGCGGGGATTCCGGCAATGCGGATCTATTTCTGCGGGATATTCATGATGGCACTGCAATTTTCGGGGCAGTCCACTTATGTGGCACTGAACAGGCCCAAACAGGCGGTGTTCTTTTCCCTGTTTCGAAAAGTGATCATTGTGATACCGCTGACCCTTTTGTTTCCGCTGATCAATGGGCTGGGGACGGCAGGTGTATTCTGGGCGGAGCCGGTGTCAAATGCGATCGGGGGGACAGCAAGCTTTGTGACCATGCTCATCACGGTCTGGCCAAAGCTAAAGCTAAAGCAGGAAGAATAAGGGCTGTGGGGAAGGAAAGCAGATTTTCGACCGCGTCAGGGAAGCAGCAGTTCTGTTTTCGCGGATGGCGGGCGAATGGTAACCTGCCTTGTCAAAATGCTGTAAATCTTTTGGTACAGGTCTATGAAATACGGGTCAGACTGTGGTAAAATATAAATAACAGTTCACAGAACGTAATGTTTGATTTTACCGGAAGGGAGATGGCAGTATGGATGAAAGATTAGTAAATTTACGATCGACAAAGAACCCGAAAGCCCGCATTAAGATTATGAGCGGTCATTTTGCGACGCGGCATTCCCATGTAAATACCTACATTGATATGTCAACAGTCAAGACCCGCCATAATAACGCACGGGAGACTGCGCGGACTCTGGCTGCAGAGTATCTGATGAACACCATGGTAGATACGATCGTGTGCTTAAAGAACACGGAAGTTATCGGCACTTTTATGGCCGAGGCACTTGCTGACAGCACCAATGCTTCTATGAGCGGCGGCAATAACATTTCTGTGGTAACTCCGGAGTTTGATTCCTCCGGGCAGATCTTGTTCCGTGATAACAATCAGCGGATGGTCCAGGGAAAGCAGGTTCTTATACTTACCGACTCCATGGCAACCGGGGCTCTTGCTTATCAGGCCATCGAATCCGTGCTTTATTATGGAGGCGTGGTGTGCGGGATCTGTGCGGTATTCAGTGCGATCTCCAAGGTTGCGGGGATGGAGGTTAAGACGATCTTCACCAGCTCGGACCTTCCGGACTATCATGTGTACGCACCGAATGAGTGCCCGATGTGCAAGGCGGGACAGAAGATCGAGGGCTTGATCAACAGCTTTGGATATGCGAAGCTGTAGGCAGATCTTTGGTGCATCCGGCCGGACATGCATTCAGGGATGCCCCGTGTAGAGGGATAGATAGCATGAGATAGATATAGGGACGAAAAAAGCACCCACCTGACGGGAGTGGGTGCTTTTGAGTCTATATCATTACAAAAATTAAGCAATCTCGTTGACAGCTTTAGATAAGCGGGAGATTTTTCTTGCAACAGTGTTTTTGTGATAAACACCTTTGCTTCCAGCTTTTGTAATCTCTACGATTGCAGCGTGCAATGCTGTCTTAGCAGTCTCTGCATCCTTGTGTGCTACTGCAGTCTCAACTTTCTTTACAGCAGTCTTTACTCTAGACTTGATCGCTTTGTTTCTTGCAGCCTTTGTTTCGTTAACTAAAATTCTCTTCTTAGCAGATTTAATGTTAGCCAATCTGTACACCTCCAAATATGTGAAATTTTCAAATAGTGATTTTCATGATCCCGCTAAAATCGGACACGGACGTTTCAACGGAACATACTCATTCATTTTAAGATAAGGAACAATGGTTGTCAATACATATTTCCCAAAAAAATGTAAAAACTAGCATTATATTCAAATGATGTCAAGGAAAAGTGAGGACTTTAAGATGTTGGAAAAGTATAGTGTGAGGACGGACCTTGCCCTGGAGGAGAAGGAGAGGTTTGAATCCGACAATGTAGAGGTGCAGGGGGTCGTCCTCGAGGAAGAGTATGATGAGGAACGGGAGATCCGTATTTCCAGGGTCCGTATTGAGACGGAGAAGGGGGCCAGGGTGATGGGAAAACCGGTGGGCACATATCTGACCGTGGAGGCTCCGAATATGGCTCTGCCTGATGAGGGATATCACAGGGAGATCTCCGAAGAACTGTCCGGCTATATCAAAGAGCTGATCGAACGGCTGGGACTTCTGGGAAAGGAAGATCTGTCCGTACTCATCGTCGGCCTTGGAAACCGTCAGGTGACACCGGATGCACTGGGGCCCTATGTGGTGGATAATCTTTGTGTGACCAGGCATATTGTGAGGGAATATGGGAAGTATGCCATGGGAATGGAGCACGCGAACCTGGTCAGCGCGATCGTCCCCGGTGTTATGGGACAGACGGGAATGGAGACGGTGGAGATCGTGAAGGGTGTTGTGGATGAGACAAATCCAGATCTGGTCATTGCCATAGATGCCCTGGCGGCAAGAAACAGCAGGAGACTGAACCGGACCGTACAGATCGCGGATACAGGGATTCATCCGGGGTCCGGCGTGGGCAACCACAGAAACGGGCTGACCAAGGAATCTCTCGGTGTTCCCGTCATTGCGATCGGTGTGCCGACTGTGGTGGATGCCGCTACGATCGTCAATGACACTATGGAAAATCTGATCAATGCACTGGAAACATCAGAGGTATTAAAAGGAGTGGGAGATGTTCTTAGGACCTACAATGCCGCGGAAAAATATGAACTGGTGAAGGAACTGATCTCTCCTCATTTAAATGGAATGTTCGTGACACCTAAGGATATTGATGAGATGGTCAAACAGATCAGCTATACGGTCTCCGAGAGCCTGAACATGCTTTTTACGAACGCAGAGGAAGCAGCCAAGGCGTAAGCCTTCATAAGAAAAATCATATTATGTCTTAAGCGGTCATATATATGGAGAAGGGTATAAGCCTCTTCTCCATAAGCTGGCCTTTTACCCGGAACTTTTTGGAAAGAAGGCGGTATATGAAGCAAACAGCTGTGATCCGCATTGTTCTGGCTGCTTTCGGAGTATTGATATGTCTTGGCTTTTTTTACATAAGCGGTAATAACGCGGTGAATGAAATTCGATATGAGAGCCAGAAAACGATCCTAAAATATACAGAAGAAATGTACATGCCAAGCCTGGCTTATCTAAAAAGAGAACCGGGAATGGATGCTGCCGGGTGGGTAAAGGAAAAGGCCCTTTCCTGGATTCCCCTGGTCAGGTACGCGGAACAAAAGAAGCCCTATGAATCTGCAATGGAGGATGAAGAGACGATCGCAAAGATTCTGGAGTGTCAGGCGAACGATGAAAATATGGTGGATGAAAACGGAAAACTGGTGGGAGATGATACACTTGCAAAACAGGAACCATCCGTGGAGCAGGGGCAGTCGCCGATTGATATGTCAATAGAGAAGCTGAGGGATTTTGATTATCTGCTCAGTAATTTTTATACTGTAGACAGCTCTACCATGATCGGACCGGAACAGTTAAATGTAGATGATCTGCTTGGCAGAAGCATGAAGATCGACCAAAGTACAGGCGGTCCGAAAGTTTTGATCTTCCATACCCATTCCCAGGAGGAATTTGCAGATTCCACACCCGGAGATCCAAGTACGAGTATTGTGGGGATTGGGGAATATCTCTGCCAGCTTCTGAATGAAAAAGGGATCGAGACGATCCACGATACCGGAGTGTATGATATCATCAACGGCCAGCTGGACCGCAGCAGTGCATATGAGAATGCGGAAGCCTCTGTGCGCCCGATCATTGAGGCGAATCCAACACTGGAGGTGGCTATCGACCTGCACAGGGACGGTGTAGCAGAGGGGACACATCTTGTCACGGAGGTCAATGGGAAGCCTACCGCAAAAATTATGTATTTCAACGGCCTGAGCCGGACCAGAACAAACGGTGATATTGCATATCTTTATAATCCTTACATACAGGATAACCTGGCATTTTCGCTGCAGATGGAGCTGGCTTCCGAGAGCAGGTATCCCGGATTTGCGAGACATATTTATCTGAGAGGATATCGGTACAATCTGCATCTCCTGCCAAAATCACTGCTGGTCGAGGCTGGGGCACAGACAAATACCGTGGAGGAAATGAAAAACGCGATGGAAGTGCTGGCAGATACGCTTTATCATGTGATCTGCGGGTAGAAGAGTCCGCCTGCAAAAAGCCGGTGAGGAAGGACGAAAGGAAGGTCTCTGCTGTTTGGAATGCAGGGCGCTATGGATAAGCAGCAGTAAGAAAAAACACGGAAAATCGGGCGGAACCAGCCGCATTCACCGCCTAATCTGATGATTAGGCGGCTCAGGCGTCTTTAACAGCTGCTTGGTAAAGCAGCTGTTATCCGCCCGGTTTTCCGCGTTTTTCCTAACTGCTGCTAATCACGCTCGATGCATTCCAAACAGCAGAGACCTTCCTTTGGCCCTCCCTCACCGGCTTTTTGCAGGCTGCGTTCATCCGGTTTGTAGAGACAAGCGGTGTCTTTGGGGGGAGGCACGGGAGAATTAGGTAATATTACTAAGCGGATAGGGTTCATTCTGCGAATCTATAGTCTGCCTTGTATTCCTGTATCCTCTCAGGGGCTCTTTATCTAATATCCCGTATCATTGCGGAAAAGAAGCTTCTTGAATGGATCGGGGATTTGTGCTAAGATGAAATGAATGTAAAAAGGAGAGGGACTATGGGAAATAAGAATACATATGATGCAGACAGTATTTCTGTATTGGAGGGACTCGAAGCAGTCAGAAAACGGCCTGGTATGTATATAGGAAGTGTTTCGACAAAAGGTCTGAACCATTTGATCTATGAGATCGTGGATAACTCGGTGGATGAGCATCTGGCGGGATATTGTTCGCAGATTCATGTGACACTGGAAAAGGACGGCTCGGCGACCGTTGAGGATAACGGACGGGGCGTCCCTGTCGGTATGCACAAAAAGGGGGTATCTGCGGAGCGTATCGTATATACCACACTGCATGCGGGCGGTAAGTTCGACGATTCCGCCTATAAGACAAGCGGCGGACTTCATGGGGTTGGTTCATCTGTTGTCAATGCACTTTCTACTTATATGGATGTGCAGGTCTTTCGGGAGGGCGCGATCCATCATGACAGGTTTGAACGCGGAGTACCGGTGATCGAATTAGAGAACGGCCTGCTGCCGGTTATCGGAAAGACCAGGAAGACGGGGACGAAGGTCAATTTCCTGCCGGATGATACGATTTTTGAGAAGACAAGATTCCGTTCGGAGGAGATTAAGAGCAGGCTCCATGAGACTGCTTATCTGAACCCGGAGCTGACAATCATTTTTGATGATAAACGGATCGAGTCACCGGAGCATATCGTCTATCATGAACCGGATGGCATCATCGGTTTTATCAAGGATCTGAACCGGAAGAAGGAGACCCTTCATGATCCGATTTATTTTAAAGGGACTTCTGAGGGTGTGGAGGTCGAAGTTGCACTGCAGTATGTCAATGAATTCCATGAGAATGTTCTGGGCTTCTGTAATAATATTTATAATGCGGAAGGCGGAACCCACCTGACCGGATTTAAGACCACCTTTACCACAGTTATGAACCAGTATGCAAGAGAATTGGGGATCTTAAAGGAAAAGGATACGAATTTTACAGGGGCGGATATTCGAAACGGAATGACGGCGATCGTATCCATCAAGCACCCGGATCCTCGTTTTGAAGGCCAGACAAAGACCAAGCTGGACAACCCTGATGCGGCGAAAGCGACCGGAAAAGTAACAGGGGATGAGATCGTTTTATATTTTGACCGTAATGTGGAAATCCTGAAAAAAGTGCTGTCCTGCGCAGAAAAGGCAGCCAAGATCCGTAAGACGGAGGAGAAGGCAAAGACGAACCTCCTTACAAAGCAGAAGTATTCCTTTGACAGCAACGGGAAGCTGGCGAACTGTGAGAGCAGGGATGCTAAAAAGTGTGAGATCTTCATTGTTGAGGGAGACTCTGCCGGCGGCTCCGCAAAAACAGCGAGAAACAGAATGTTCCAGGCCATTCTGCCGATCAGAGGTAAGATCCTGAACGTGGAGAAGGCGAGTATCGATAAAGTTTTGGCAAATGCTGAGATTAAGACAATGATCAATGCATTTGGATGTGGTTTTTCCGAAGGGTATGGCAATGACTTCGATATCAGCAAGCTGCGCTATGATAAGATCATCATCATGGCCGATGCCGATGTGGATGGTGCCCATATTTCCACACTGCTGCTGACCCTGTTCTACCGATTTATGCCGGAGCTGATCTATGAGGGGCATGTATATATTGCAATGCCTCCGTTGTATAAGGTCATGCCGAAAAAGGGCGAGGAAGAGTATCTCTACGATGACAAGGCACTGGAAAAATACAGGAAGACTCACGACGGACCTTTTACCCTCCAGAGATATAAAGGTCTGGGAGAGATGGATGCAGATCAGTTGTGGGAGACGACGTTGAATCCGGAGACGAGACTTTTGAAATTGGTGGAGATCGAGGATGCACTCATGGCATCCAGTGTAACGGAGATGCTGATGGGCACGGAAGTGCCGCCGAGACGTTCGTTTATTTATGAAAATGCAACAGACGCGGAACTGGATATATAAAAGAAGGAATGGCAAAGACCCGGCAGAACGGGACTTAAGCCTTAGAAGCAGGAGATAGAGAATGAGTAGTAGTGAATCACAGATTATCAGAACCGAATATTCTGAGGTTATGAAGAAATCATATATCGATTATGCAATGAGCGTCATCATCGCCAGGGCTCTGCCGGATGTAAGAGACGGCCTAAAGCCGGTTCAGCGCAGGACCCTGTATGATATGTATGAGCTTGGGATCCGCTATGACAGGCCTTACAGAAAGTGCGCACGTATTGTCGGTGATACGATGGGTAAATATCATCCTCACGGTGACAGTTCCATCTATGAATCCCTGGTCGTGATGGCTCAGGACTTCAAGAAGGGGATGATCCTGGTGGACGGGCACGGCAACTTCGGCTCCATTGAAGGGGACGGCGCTGCGGCTATGCGTTATACAGAGGCAAGACTGACTAAGTTTACGCAGGAAGCATATCTGGCTGATCTGGACAAGAATATCATCGATTTTGGACCGAACTTTGACGAGACGGAAAAAGAGCCGCTTGTCCTGCCTGTGCGTGTGCCCAACCTGCTGGTTAACGGTGCAGAAGGGATCGCAGTCGGAATGGCGACCAGTATCCCCACACATAACCTGTGCGAGGTTATTGATGCGGTCAAGGCATATATGAAAAATGACCAGATCAGTACCAAGCAGCTGATGAAATATATCAAAGGCCCGGATTTCCCGACAGGAGGGATCGTGGTCAATCAGGATGATCTTCTCAATATTTATGAGACAGGACAGGGGAAGATCAAGCTTCGCGGCAAGGTGGAAGTGGAGGAGTTAAAGGGAGGCAAGAAACAGCTTGTTGTCACGGAGATCCCTTACACAATGATCGGCAGCGGGATCGGAAAGTTCTTAAACGATGTCTGCAATCTGGTGGAGACTAAGAAGACCAGTGATATCGTGGATATTTCCAACCAGTCATCAAAAGAGGGGATCCGTATCGTGATCGAACTCAAAAAGGGTGCAGACGTAGAGAACCTGAAAAATATGCTCTACAAAAAGACCAGGCTGGAGGATACCTTTGGTGTCAACATGCTGGCGGTTGCTGACGGCAGACCGGAGACACTGGGCCTGAAAGCGATCATTGAGCACCATGTGGACTTCCAGTTTGAACTGATGACGAGGAAGTACACCACACTGCTCGCAAAAGAGCAGGAGAAGAGAGAAGTGCAGGAAGGTCTGATCAAGGCATGTGACGTGATCGATCTGATCATAGAGATCCTGCGGGGCAGCAAATCTGTGAAGGATGCCCGTGCCTGTCTGGTCAGCGGTGTGACAGAGAATATCACATTTAAGTCCAAGATCTCTAAAAAAATGGCCTCCCTCTTAAGGTTTACAGAGCGCCAGGCAACAGCGATTCTTGAGATGCGCCTGTATAAGCTGATTGGTCTGGAGATCGAAGCCCTCCAGAGAGAGCATGAAGAGACCATGAAGAATATCGCACGCTATGAGGATATTTTGAACCATTATGATTCTATGGCAGATCTGATCATCTCAGAACTGGATTCTTATAAGAAGGAATACGGAAGAAAACGCCGCACGGCAATCGAAAATGCTGCGGAGGCTGTTTTTGAAGAGAAGAAGATCGAAGAACAGGAAGTAGTATTTTTGATGGACCGCTTTGGATATGCAAAGACCATCGATGTTGCTGCGTATGAGAGGAATAAAGAAGCGGCAGACAGCGAAAATAAGTATATTGTACACTGTATGAATACCGGGAAGATCTGTATTTTTACGGATACCGGAAAGATGCATCAGGTAAAAATGCTGGATCTGCCATATGGAAAGTTCCGGGATAAAGGAACACCGATCGATAATGTCAGCAATTATTCCAGCAGTGAGGAGCAGATCATCATGGTCTGCGATGCCGAGCAGATGCGTTTTGCCAAGCTACTGTTTGCCACGAAGCAGGGCATGATTAAGAAGGTGGAAGGAACGGAATTCCAGGTAGCCAAAAGGACGATCGCGGCGACGAAGCTGCAGGATGAAGATGCATTGATCAGCGTGAGTGTTGTAAACGAGAATCAGAATGTGGTGCTTCAGACGAAAGGCGGGTATTTCCTTAGGTTTCCGTCAGAAGAGGTGCCGGAGAAGAAGAAAGGCGCTGTCGGTGTCAGAGGGATCAAGCTGCAGAAGAAGGATGAATTAGAGAACGTGTATCTGTTCGAAGAGGGAATAGAGACGAAGGTGGCTTACGGAGAGAAAGAAGTGACATTGAACCGGTTACGACAGGCACACCGGGATACACTGGGGACGAAAAACAGGAATTAAGTGGGGAGGATAAGAAGTCAAATGAAAAAAGTATAAACTTTGCCCCTTGCAATTCCTGGAAAAAGGTGCTATACTTACCACAGTTACATAGGAACCCGGCAGAAGAGTGAACGAAAGTTCACTCTTCTTTGTTGCTGGGGGTCTCACCATGATTTGAGGGACTTCCGGCCGGTATATATCACTTCCGGGTGACTTATTCTAACGATCATGTATAGAAAACAAATGCAAAGAAAGGGAGTTTAGCGTGTCAAGAAAAGAACAGTATGAACTTAAGACAGAAGAGCTTTTGGAACCGATCGTGACAGGGTTCGGCTTCGAACTGGTGGATGTAGAATATGTGAAGGAGGCCGGAACATGGTATCTGCGGGCTTATATCGATAAGCCGGGCGGGATCACCGTGGATGACTGCGAAGCAGTCAGCAGGAAGTTTTCAGATATTCTGGATGAAAAGGATTATATAGAAGATGCGTATATCTTCGAAGTGAGTTCCCCGGGACTTGGCAGGCCGCTTAAAAAGGAGAAAGATTTTAAGCGCAGTCTGGGCGAGGAAGTGGAGATCAGGACATATCGGGCGATCGACCGCCAGAAGGAGTTTGTCGGAATTTTAAAAGACTATGATAAGAATACTGTAACGATAGAATACGAAGATGAGTCTGTTCAGACCTTCGACAAAAGTGAGATCGCGCTTATCCGCTTAGCTTTGGATTTTTAATTTAGGAGGAAATAATAATGAATACAGAATTATTGGAAGCATTGACAATTCTTGAACAGGAAAAGAACATCAGCAAAGATACAATGATGGATGCCATCGAGAATTCTCTCATCAGCGCATGCAAGAACCATTTTGGAACATCAGATAATATCAAAGTCATCATGGACCGCGAGACATGCGACTATGCAGTGTATGCGGAGAAGGAAGTTGTAGAGGAAGTGTTTGACCCGGCTATCGAGATCAGCCTGGAGGACGCGGAAAAGATCGACTCTGCACTGCAGATCGGAGATGTTGCCCAGATACCGATCGAGTCCAAATCTTTTGGACGTATTGCAACACAGAATGCAAAGAACCTGATCTTACAGAAGATCAGAGAAGAAGAGCGTAAAGTTGTATACGATCAGTATTTTGAAAAAGAGAAAGATATCGTAACAGGTATTGTTCAGCGTTATGTGGGAAGAAATATAAGTATCAATCTGGGAAGAGCCGATGCAATGCTGACAGAGAACGAGCAGGTAAAAGGGGAAGTATTCAAGCCGACAGAGCGTATCAAATTATACGTTGTAGAAGTGAAGAATACACCGAAGGGACCAAAGATCCTTGTTTCCCGTACACATCCTGAGCTTGTGAAGCGTCTGTTTGAGGCAGAGGTTGCAGAAGTAAAGGACGGAACCGTGGAGATCAAGAGTATCGCACGTGAGGCAGGCTCCCGTACAAAGATGGCAGTCTGGTCTAACGATGAGAATGTAGATCCGGTCGGCGCATGTGTCGGAATGAACGGTGCCAGAGTCAACGCGGTTGTCAATGAGCTGCGCGGCGAGAAGATCGACATCATCAACTGGGATGAAAATCCGGCGCTTCTGATCGAGAATGCACTCAGCCCTGCAAAGGTTATTTCCGTTATGGCTGACCCGGATGAGAAGGCCGCAAGTGTCATCGTACCGGACTACCAGTTATCTCTGGCGATCGGTAAGGAAGGACAGAACGCAAGACTTGCCGCACGTCTGACCGGATATAAGATTGATATCAAGAGTGAGACACAGGCCATCGAATCAGGAGAGCTCCCGGAAGATTACATGGAGCAGATGGGAATGATGGAAGACGGATATACCGGGGAGGCATATGACGGCGGTTATGAAGAAGAATATCCGCAGGATTATGAGGAGCCGGCAGAGAATCCGGTAGAGCAGGATTATGAAGAGATTGAATTCATCGAGACAGATGGTGAATAGAGGTGGAATGATTGAACAATAGGAAGATACCGATGCGTAAATGCGTTGGCTGCGGCGAGATGAAGCCGAAGAAGGAATTGATACGCGTCTTACGCACAGCTGATGAGGAATTTGTATTGGATGCGACCGGGAAGAAGAATGGCCGCGGTGCTTATCTGTGCTGCTCAAAGGAGTGTTTCCAAAAGGCAGTCAAAAGCAAAGGCTTGGAGCGTTCCTTCAAGCAGGCGATCCCTGCCGAAGTATATGAGCGTCTGGAAAAGGAGATGAACGAGATTGATACAAAGTAAAGCGTTATCTCTGGTCGGACTTGCGACAAAGGCGGGTAAGACAGTGAGCGGAGAATTCATGACAGAGAAGGAAGTGAAGTCAGGAAGGGCCGCACTGGTGATCGTCGCGGACGATGCATCAGACAATACAAAAAAGAAGTTTCGTGATATGTGTGAATTTTATAAGGTTCCAATTTATTTTTACGGAGATAAAGATACCTTAGGGCATGCAATGGGAAAAGAATTCCGTGCATCTCTGGCGATATTGGACGAAGGATTTGCAAAGGGAATTCGAAAACATTTAGAAACGAAAGACAATACAATTGCATAAAGGAGGTAGTTAATATGACAAAAATGAGAGTACATGAACTGGCTAAAGAGCTGGGGATGGAAAATAAAGAACTGATGGATATTTTAGTAAAGAAGAACGTTGAGGTGAAAAGCCACATGAGTTCTTTAGCCGATGAGGTGGTGGACAATATAAGAAAGAGCCATAAAGGCAGCCCTGCTCCGGCAGCGAAGCCGGCACAGGCAAAGCCTGCTGAGGGTGAAAAGGCAGCTGAGGACGGCGCACCAAAGAAGAAAAATATCGTGCAGGTATTCCGTCCGCAGAATTCTAA
Source organism: Faecalicatena sp. (assembly GCF_058819085.1). Classification (NCBI taxonomy): domain Bacteria; kingdom Bacillati; phylum Bacillota; class Clostridia; order Lachnospirales; family Lachnospiraceae; genus Faecalicatena; species Faecalicatena sp. Next base: position 70,144 of record NZ_JBZUUL010000049.1, on the reverse strand, counting down.
GAGCGGCTCCCGTATGGGCAGCGGCCATCCGGGAGCACGTCCTCAGGGAAACCGTCCGGCTGGGAACACCCAGGGAGCGCGCCCGCAGGGAGGACGTCCGGCAGGTTCAGGACAGGGACAGCGCCCGCAGACCACAGGACAGGGACACGCAGCAGAAAGTGCACAGCGTCAGCAGCCAGCGGCTTCCCCGCAGACCTCTGCAGGAACAACTCAGGGCCAGAGCATCCAGGGAGCAGCAGGACAGCGTCCGGCAGCACAGGGAACACCAAGACAGTCCGCAGCATCCCAGGATTCAAGACCGAACCAGTCTTCTGGACAGAGAAATTACAATTCTCAGAATCAGAGGAATACAGAGGGCGGTCAGAGATATAATAATAACCGCGGCGGACAGGACAGAAATTATGACAGCCAGGGAAGCCGTAATAATAACGGCCAGCGCCAGGGCGGAGGCTATGCAGGAAATAACCAGCGCCAGGGAGGCGGTTATGCAGGAAATAACCAGCGTCGGGAAGGCGGTTATGCAGGAAATAACCAGCGTCAGGGAGGAAACTATGCAGGAAACTCTCAGCGTCAGGGAGGCAGCTACGCAGGAAACGCTCAGCGTCAGGGAGGCGGTTATGCAGGAAATGGCCAGCGTCAGGGCGGAAGCTATGCAGGAAACTCTCAGCGCCAGGGAGGCGGCTATGCAGGAAACTCCCAGCGTCAGGGAGGCGGCTATGCAGGAAATAACCAGCGCGGAGGAAATACGTCTTCCCGTCCGGGAGAACGCCGTGATAACAGAAGGGATGACATGCCGACACCATTGGTAGAGCAGCAGAAAGCATCCAGAAACAAGGCAAAGGATAAAGAAAAAGATTACAAGAAAAAAGAATACAAAGATAAAGATTTTGACAGCAAGGGCAAGAAGGGGAAAAAGCAGAAGGCGGTTGTAGAGGTTCAAAAGCCGCAGCCGAAGCAGGTAGAAAAGAAAGTGGAAGAGATCAAACAGATCATCCTTCCAGAAGTACTGACCATCAAAGAGCTTGCTGACAAGATGAAACTGGTTCCTTCTGCGATCGTGAAGAAATTATTCATGCAGGGCAAGATCGTGACTGTAAACCAGGAGATCGATTATGAGACTGCAGAAGAGATCGCAATGGAATTTGATGTGCTCTGCGAGAGAGAGCCGGTTATTGACGTCATCGAAGAGCTTCTGAAAGAGGAAGAGGAAGATGAAAGCAAAATGGTGAAACGTCCTCCGGTAGTTTGTGTCATGGGCCATGTTGACCATGGTAAGACCTCCCTTCTGGATGCCATCCGTCATACCAATGTGATCGGCCGCGAGGCCGGCGGTATCACACAGCACATCGGTGCATATGTGGTGGAGGCAAACGGCGAGAAGATCACGTTTTTGGATACTCCGGGACATGAGGCGTTCACGGCTATGCGTATGCGCGGTGCCAATGCGACAGATATCGCGATCCTGGTCGTGGCAGCGGATGACGGTGTGATGCCGCAGACAGTGGAGGCGATCAACCATGCGAAGGCAGCCGGGATCGAGATCATTGTAGCGATCAATAAGATCGATAAACCAAGTGCGAATATTGACAGGGTAAAACAGGAGCTTGCAGAGTACGAGCTGATCCCGGAGGATTGGGGCGGAAGCACTATTTTCGTGCCGGTATCTGCACATACGAAAGAGGGTATCAAGGACTTACTTGAGATGATCCTTTTGACTGCAGAAGTAATGGAATTAAAGGCAAATCCGGACCGTGCCGCAAGAGGTCTGGTCATCGAGGCAGAGCTGGATAAAGGAAAAGGTTCTGTTGCAACTGTACTTGTACAGAAGGGAACTCTCCATGTAGGAGACGCCATTGCAGCCGGTTCCGCACACGGTAAAGTCAGAGCTATGATGGATGACAAGGGACGCAGAGTGAAAGAGGCAGGCCCGTCACAGCCGGTGGAGATCCTGGGACTGAATGATGTACCGAATGCAGGAGAGGTTTTCGTAGGATGTGACACAGAGAAAGAAGCAAGAAACTTTGCAGAGACCTTTATTTCACAGAACAAGGTAAAACTGCTTGATGATACGAAGTCCAAGATGAGCCTGGATGATCTGTTCACACAGATCAAGGAAGGTAACTTAAAAGAACTCAATATCGTTGTGAAAGCCGATGTACAGGGATCTGTAGAGGCATTGAAGCAGAGTCTGTTAAAGCTGTCCAACGATGAGGTTGTTATCAAGATCATCCATGGCGGTGTAGGTGCGATCAATGAATCAGACGTGATCCTGTCTTCTGCATCCAATGCGATCATCATTGGATTCAATGTGCGTCCGGATGCAACAGCGAAAGAGATCGCAGACCGTGAAGGCGTAGACCTGAGACTTTACAGAGTCATTTACAATGCGATCGAAGATGTGGAGGCAGCCATGAAGGGTATGCTTGATCCGATCTTCGAGGAAAAGGTGCTTGGACACGCAGAAGTACGCCAGACATTCAAGGCATCCGGTGTCGGGACCATTGCAGGTTCATATGTATTGGATGGTATCTTTGAAAGACACTGTTCCGTGCGTCTGACACGTGACGGAATCGTAATGTTTGACGGACCGCTTGCATCCCTGAAGCGTTTCAAAGATGACGTGAAGGAAGTACGTGCAGGATACGAGTGTGGTTTCGTATTTGAGAGTTATAATGACATCAAGGAAGGCGACCTTGTGGAAGCCTACAAGATGGTAGAGATTGAAAGAAAATAAGACCGTAGATTTTGCAGCGGTTGTGTGAAGGAGCATTTATGAGAAAAAACAGTATTAAGAATACAAGGATCAATACAGAAGTGCAGCGTGAATTAAGCAACATCCTGCGCGGAGGGATCAAGGACCCGAGAGTTGCGCCCATGACCTCTGTCGTAGCTGTAGAGGTGGCTCCTGACCTGAAAACCTGTAAAGCATATATCAGTGTGCTTGGCGACAAGAAGGCACAGGAGGATACGATCAAGGGCCTCCAGAGCGCGGAAGGATATATCAGACGTGAGCTGGCAAGGACGATTAATATGAGGAACACTCCGGAGATCAAATTCATCATAGACCAGTCGATAGAATATGGAGTAAATATGAGCAAGAAGATCGACGAGCTGACGAAAGATCTGAAAGACGAGGATGAGTAAAATGAATGTACAGTTATCTGATATCCTAAAGGAGAAAAAGACAGTCGCTCTGGGCGGGCATATCCGCCCGGATGGGGACTGTGTAGGCTCCAGTATGGGGCTGTATCTGTATTTAAAAGAGCAGTACCCTCATCTTGAGACTGACGTGTATCTGGAAGAGGTGCCAAAGGCTTATCAGATCATCCAAAAGACAGAGGAAGTGAAAAGCCAGATCCCGGCGGATAAGCAGTATGATCTGTTTATCTGCCTGGACTGCGGCGATGAAAAGCGTCTGGGCTTTTCCGCACCTTTGTTTCGGGGGGCAGAACAGACCCTGTGTATCGATCATCATGTAAGCAATGAGGCGTTTGCAGATATCAATTACATTGTGCCGGATGCCAGCTCCACGTCAGAGCTGGTCTTTCGGCTGCTTGACATAGAGAAGATAAGCCGTCCCGCAGCGGAGGCACTTTACATGGGAATCGCCCATGATACGGGGGTATTCCAGTATTCCTGCACCTCACCGGAGACGATGGAGGCTGCGGCTGAGCTGATGAGAAAAGGGATCGATGGCAATGAGATCATCGACCGGACTTATTATGAGAAGACTTATGTGCAGAATCAAATTCTGGGCAGGGCCCTGTTAGAAAGCATTCTGGTCCTGGATAAGAAATGTATCGTTTCGGTCGTGGATCAGAAGGTGCTGGAATTTTACGGTGCACATCCAAGTGACCTGGAAGGGATCGTAAGCCAGCTTAGGCAGACAAAAGGCGTGGAAGTGGCCATGTTTATGTATGAATTAGAAAACAGGCAGTTCAAGGTCAGTCTGCGCTCCAAAGGGAAGGTGGATGTCAGCGTGATCGCCAAGTACTTTGGCGGCGGCGGACATGTGCGGGCAGCCGGTTTCAGCATGACAGGTTCCAGCCATGACGTGATCAATAACGTAACAGGGCAGATTGCACTTCAGCTGGAAGCTTAAAACAGGATTTTTGACGGAACACAAGTCGGTATTTAACCTCATCAAGGAAGGAGCAAAGCGGATCATGAATATCCGTTTTGACTATAGAAGGACGAGTGTAAGGAAGACGATATGATAAATGGAATCATCAATGTATACAAAGAAAAAGGCTTTACTTCACATGATGTAGTTGCCAAGCTTCGGGGGATCGCGGGGCAGAAGAAGATCGGCCATACCGGGACTCTGGATCCCGATGCCGAGGGGGTACTGCCGGTCTGTCTGGGAAAAGCAACAAAATTGTGTGATATGCTGACAGAAAAAGATAAGACCTATGAAGCAGTCCTTTTGCTTGGAAAGACGACAGATACACAGGATATTTCAGGCACCGTTCTGGAAGAAAAGGATACAAGCCTTCTGACTGTGGAAAAAATAGAAGAGTGTATACGATCATACATCGGCGGATATGAACAGATTCCGCCGATGTATTCTGCACTGAAAGTAAACGGCAGAAAGCTTTATGAACTTGCCCGGGAAGGGAAAGAAGTGGAGCGTAAGGCCCGAAAGGTGCAGATCTATGACATCCGGATCAAGAAGATCGAGATTCCCCGTGTAACGATGGAGGTGGACTGCTCGAAAGGAACCTATATCCGTACACTGTGCCATGATATCGGCAGGGATCTTCATACAGGTGCCTGCATGGAGGAGCTCCTGCGGACAAAGGTGAGCTGCTTTTCACTGAAAGACAGCCTTAGGCTTGGCGAGATTGAAAAGCTGAAGACAGAAGGCAGGCTCATGGAAATTGTCCGTCCTGTGGATCAGATGTTTTCAGAATATCCGGCATTAGTCGTAGACAAGGAGCATGCGCCTCTTTCTTATAACGGGAATCCGCTTCAGGCATGTTTTCTGCGGGAAAGACCAGAGGCCGCACCACAGTCTGGACAGCCAGATTCCGGGAATAAGACGCACACTTTGGGCAGTGCCTGCCGCAAGGAAGCATTTAGGGACCAAGCAGGGATCAGGGTCTATGATGAGGACGGCAGATTCATCGGGATCTATCGTTATCACGGAAAAAGAAAAGAATACAAGCTGGAAAAAATGTTTTTGGACCAGGAAGAATTGCGGGGATAGACATGAGGTATTATACAGATATTGATTCTTATCAGGGAAACAAAAAGACAGCTGTAACACTGGGAAAATTCGACGGCCTTCATAAAGGACATCAGAAGCTGGTCAGCAGAGTCGTGGAAGCGGCCGAAAGAGAGAATTTGGAAAGTGTAGTGTTCTCCTTTGATATGAAGCGGGAATCACTGCTTACAAATGAAGAACGCAGGGCGCATCTGGAAAATCAGGCAGACTGCATGATACAGTGCCCTTTTACCCGGGAGATCCGGGAGATGGAGGCGGAGATATTTATAAAGGAAGTGCTGGCAGAGCGGCTTCATGCCTCTTATATTGCCGTGGGAAGGGATTTTCGCTTCGGACACGGCAAGCGCGGTGATGTGCGTATGCTGGCTGAATATGCGGACGTATATCAATACCGTCTGGATGTACTGGATAAGGAAATGTACGGTGAGAGGGAGATCAGCAGCACCTATATCAGGGAAGCGCTTGCCTTAGGGGATGTTGAGCTTGCCGGTAAACTTTTAGGCTACCCTTATCATATGTCCGGGGTGGTGGAGCATGGCAGACGCCTGGGGCGTACGCTTGGCTTCCCCACAATGAATGTGGCTCCGTCAAATGGAAAGATCATGCCGAAATTTGGCGTGTATGCCTGCCGGGTGCAGGTAGACGGACAATGGTTCGGCGGGATCGGCAATGTCGGGATCAAACCAACCGTTACGGAGTCGTCCAGACTTTTAGTGGAGGTATTTGTATTTGGTTACGAGGGGGATGCCTACGGGAAAGAGGTTACCGTAGAATTTTGTGCTTTTGAGCGTCCGGAAACGAAATTTGGTTCTGTGGAGGACTTAAAGGCACAGGTAGACCGTGATATAGCATATGGAAAGCACTATTTTCAAAAGTTGTCTTTGGAAGTATAGAGAAAGAGATTAGGTAGGTACAAATGAGTATAACAACTATTTTTCTGCTGTTAGGAGGGCTCGGATTATTTTTATTCGGGATGACGATGATGAGCGACGGGCTGGAACGGGTAGCAGGTGCACGAATGCGCTCTATCCTGGAATTCTTCACGAAGAACAGATTCGTCGGGATGCTGGTCGGAATCCTATTTACGGCCGTGGTCCAGTCTTCGAGTGCAACCACAGTAATGGTCGTAAGTTTTGTCAACTCAGGGCTTATGAACCTGTATCAGGCTGCCGGGGTTATCCTGGGAGCGAATATCGGTACAACGGTTACCGGGCAGCTGATCGCATTTAATCTTTCAGACGTCGCGCCGCTTTTTGTGATTGTCGGTGTTGTGATGTTCATGTTCAGCAAGAAGCAGAACGTCAAGAAGATCGGCGGAGTGATCTTAGGATTCGGTATTCTTTTTATGGGATTGAGTACGATGAGTGACGCTATGTCCTCACTTCGGGAGTCACCGCATATGGTTGGACTGTTAAAGTCACTGACCAATCCATTGGCTGCTATATTAGTTGGATTCGGGATTACGGCGGTGCTTCAGAGCTCCTCTGCAACAGTTGGTATCGTCATTTTGATGGCGTCCCAAGGACTTTTAAATATCCCGATCTGTTTCTTTTTGATCCTGGGATGCAATATGGGCTCCTGCGTATCAGCACTCATCGCCAGCCTGGGAGGCAAAAAAGATGCCAAAAGAGCGGCATGGATCCATTTTTTGTTCAATATTTTTGGGTCTCTGATCATTTTTATAATCCTGATGTTCGCGCTGAATCCGATCTCGGATGCGATCATGAAGGTATCCGGCGGAAATCCGGGCAGAGCAGTAGCGAATGCACATACGCTGATCAAGATCTGCGAGGTTGTATTCCTGTTCCCGTTTATGAACTGGGTTGTAAAAGCAACCTATGTCATCATCCCGGGGGAGGATGCTTCTCAGGAAGATGCGTACGAGCTGAAGTATATCGGGAAAAGTACTATGATCACACCGACAACGGCGGTCATCGCAGTTATCCAAGAGCTGGAGCATATGGGAGAGCTGGCGATCGAGAATCTGAAGCGCGGAATGGATGCATTATGTACGCTGGATGAGGAAAAGATCGCGGAGGTCTATAGACAGGAAGGTTATATCGATTATTTAAATAAAGCGATCACCAATTATCTGGTGCGCATCAATGAGATGGATATTCCGATCGCGGATGCGAAGATGGTCGGCGGGCTGTTCCATGTGGCTAACGATATCGAGCGGATCGGCGATCATGCGGAAAATTTTGCGGACTCTGCAAAAATGAGGATCGAGAGGCATATCTCCTTTAGCGAAAAGGGCGTCAAGCAGCTGCAGGAAATGATGGATCTGGTAGAAAAGACGCTGGAGTACTCTTTTGATATGTTTGCAAACCGCAGTCAGGCACATATGGCGGAAGTCATTGCGCTTGAGGATGAAGTGGATGAGCGTGAGAAGAAGCTTCAAAAGGCACATGTAAAGCGTCTGACGAAGGGCAAATGCAGCCCGGAGGCAGGGATGATATTTTCCGATACGATCTCCGGGCTGGAGCGTGTGGCTGACCATGCCACGAATATTGCCTTTGCCATATTAGAGCCTCAGGATGTGGATGAGTCGGAGGAGGACGAAGAGTAGGCGCAGACATGGGGAAGCAGATAAGAAAAATGAATAGAAATGAATCGTGAAGGTAATGAAGATAAATAGGGAAGATAAATAGTGAAGATAAATAGGAAATTACTGCTTTACATACCGAAAGTCTTATGCTATACTAACCGAGTATGAATTCAGCCGGTGTTCGGTAATTGGATCACTCCGACCATTGCTTAATGCCAGGCGGTTTATCAAAGAAAATAAAAGGAGGAAACAAAACATGATCGCAAAAGAAAAGAAACAGGCAATCATCGCAGAGTATGGCAGAAGTGAGGGAGATACAGGATCTCCGGAAGTACAGATCGCAATTCTGACAGCAAGAATCAACGAACTGACAGATCACTTCAAAGCAAACCCGAAGGATCACCACTCAAGAAGAGGTCTTCTTAAGATGGTAGGACAGAGACGTGGTCTGCTGGCATACCTGAAAAAGTCAGATATTGAAAGATATCGTGCATTGATCGAGAAACTTGGATTAAGAAAATAATCCGAAGGATCATCAGAAAAAATAGTCGGCAGTTATCAGATAACTGTCAAATGATAAAGAGCTCTAAGGCGGGAAATAAGGCCTTGGGGCTCTTTTAAAATGCAAAAGGTGAGAATATTCTGATAATGGCGTGCAAAGGGGTCTGACCCCTTTGAAAATCCCTTGATTAAAGTGACTGCCTATGCTATAATATCTAAGATTGCGGACAGGTTACAAGCACCCGAGACCACTGAAAAGGATATTAGTGCCCTAATGTGTTTTTCAGTAGTTTCGGAGTCTCCTGCCGTGAAGAATGTATTATTTATATAAAAGGAGAACAATATGTTTAAAAAGTTTGAAATGGAGCTTGCAGGCAGAACTCTGCGTGTAGATGTGGGCAGAGTTGCAAAGCAGGCGAATGGTGCCGTATTGATGCACTATGGTGACACAACTGTACTTTGTACAGCAACAGCATCTGAGAAACCGAGAGAGGGAATCGATTTCTTCCCGCTGAGCGTGGAATATAACGAGAGGTTATATTCTGTCGGCAAGATCCCGGGAGGATTCAATAAGAGAGAAGGCAAGGCTTCTGAAAATGCGGTCCTGACATGCCGCGTGATCGACAGGCCGATGAGACCTCTGTTCCCGAAAGATTATAGAAATGACGTAACATTAGAAAACCTGGTTATGTCCGTGGATCAGGACTGCAGCCCGGAGCTGACAGCAATGCTTGGTGCGGCTATCGCCACAAGTATTTCCGATATCCCTTTTGATGGACCGATCTCTACGACACAGGTAGGTCTGGTCGACGGAGAATTTGTATTTAATCCGACAGCAGCACAGAAGGAAGTATCCGACCTTGCACTGACGGTTGCTTCTACAAAGGAAAAGGTCATCATGATCGAAGCTGGTGCGAACGAAGTACCGGAAGACAAGATGATCGATGCGATCTTTGCTGCACATGAACTGAACCAGAAGGTGATCGCTTTTGTTGAGACGATCGTTGCAGAATGTGGGAAGCCAAAGCACTCTTATGAGAGCTGTGCTGTACCGGAAGAGTTATTTACAGCCATCAAAGAGATCGTGCCTCCGGCAGAAATGGAAGAGGCAGTTTTCACAGATGACAAGCAGACTAGAGAAGAGAACATCCGTGTTATCACTGCAAAATTAGAAGAAGCCTTTGCTGAAAAGGAAGAATGGCTGAATGTACTTGGAGAGGCTGTTTACCAGTATCAGAAGAAGACTGTAAGAAAGATGATCTTAAAAGACCAGAAGCGTCCGGACGGACGTGCGATCGACCAGATCCGTCCTCTGGCTGCTGAGATCGACCTGATCCCGAGAGTACACGGTTCTGCAATGTTCACACGTGGACAGACACAGATCTGTACAGTAACAACGCTGGCGCCGTTATCTGATGCACAGAGAATCGACGGACTGGATGAGGCTGAGACATCTAAGAGATATATGCATCACTACAACTTCCCGTCTTACTCTGTAGGAGAGACAAAGCCGTCCAGAGGTCCGGGACGCCGCGAGATCGGACATGGTGCATTGGCTGAGAGAGCATTGATCCCGGTACTTCCAAGTGAAGCCGAGTTCCCATATGCGATCCGTACCGTATCAGAGACATTTGAGTCCAACGGTTCCACATCACAGGCAAGTATCTGTGCATCCAGTATGTCACTGATGGCCGCAGGTGTGCCGATTAAAGCAGCAGTAGCAGGTATCTCAGCAGGACTGGTAACTGGCGATACGGATGATGATTACCTCGTATTGACTGATATCCAGGGGCTGGAAGACTTCTTCGGAGATATGGACTTTAAGGTAGCAGGTACACATAAGGGTATCACAGCCATCCAGATGGATATTAAGATCCACGGACTGACCAGACCGATTATTGAAGAAGCGATCGCTGCAACCAAGAAAGCAAGAACCTTCATCCTGGATGAAGTGATGAATAAGACGATTGCAGAACCAAGAACAGAAGTAGGGCAGTTTGCACCGAAGATCATGCAGATGCAGATTGACCCGCAGAAGATCGGCGATGTAGTAGGACAGCGCGGTAAGACGATCAATGCGATCATCGAGCAGACAGGCGTGAAGATCGATATCACAGATGATGGTGCCGTATCTATCTGCGGAACCGATAAGGAAAGCATGGATCAGGCAGCAAAGATCATCGCTACGATCACAACAGACTTCGAAGCTGGACAGATCTTTGAAGGAAAAGTAATCAGTATCAAAGAGTTTGGAGCATTCCTGGAGTTTGCACCGGGAAAAGAAGGAATGGTACACATTTCTAAGATCTCCAAGCAGAGAGTCAACAAAGTAGAAGATGTACTCAAACTGGGCGATGTCGTAAAAGTAGTCTGCCTTGGAAAAGATAAGATGGGACGCTTTAGCTTCAGTATGCGCGATGTAGCTGAGTAGGAGGCGCTCACAGACATGCCAGCCAGGGCTTTGAAACGCGGCGGGTACTGTGTATGGATACTTGACGTTTGTTAAGGAATTCTAAGAAATAAAAAGGCCGGAAATCCGGGAGAAAATGTGATTCGGAATCACATTTTCTCCCGGATTTCCGGCCTTTTTATTTCAAGAATTCCTAAACGCACTCTATGCCATCCATACACAGCACCCGTCGTGCTTCAAAGCCCCGGCTGGCATCCCTGTTCGCTAGACGCATCAAACCGGCCCAGCGGGGCACGTGGATCGGAAGGGGACAAAAAGCGGTACAATTCTATCTATTATATTCTGCCGGCTCTATTCTATCGGTTAGCCAAAAGCGATCCGTCTTCCTCACCATAAAATCTCCCCATAAATTTTATTCATATTTTAGGATTCCCCTCATATATTGTTTAAAGAGGTGGACAAGATGAATGAGTTAAACAGAAAACGACAGATCCTTCAGGTGCTGGCGCGTCCCGTCCGGGCAATCGTTGAGGATGAAGCTTTGGATTTTGAGAAGGTACAGGAAATCCGGCTGCGGATCGGGAAACCTCTGATAGTGGTCTATGACAATGAGGAGCACATCCTGCCTCAAGGGCAGGGTGAAGGACATCTGGTTACAAAGGAAGAGATCCGGGAGACGCTGGAGTATACCAGCCATTATTCCCTCTATGCATATGAACATGAGATGAAGCAGGGATTTATCACGATCGAAGGAGGGCACCGCGTGGGAGTGATGGGCAAGGCAATACTGGAAAATGATCATGTAAAGAATCTGCAGTATATTTCTTCGGTGAATATCAGGATGTCCCATGAAGTTTTGGGATGCGCAGACAGGATCCTTCCGTTTATTACGAAAAACCGGCAGGTGTGCCATACACTGGTCATCTCACCGCCGCGCTGCGGAAAGACAACCTTGATAAGGGATCTGATCCGCCAGATCTCGGACGGAAATACCTATGTGAAGGGATGTACAGTGGGAGTTGTAGATGAACGCTCAGAGATCGGAGGGTGTTACCTGGGGGTGGCGCAGAATGAACTGGGAATGCGTACAGACGTACTGGACTGCTGTCCCAAGGCGGAAGGAATGATCATGCTGATCCGTTCCATGGCGCCACAGGTGATTGCGGTGGATGAGATCGGCTCACTGGAGGATATCCACGCCATAGAGTATGCGATGCAGTGTGGATGCAAGATGATTGCCAGCGTGCATGGACTGACAATGGATGAGGCGCACGAAAAGCCTGTACTGGGCAGACTGATTAAAGAACGGAGATTCGAACGTTACATATTACTGGGAAATGAAAAACGGCCTGGAGAGGTGAAGGCAGTCTACGATGAACGGGGGAGCCTTCTATGCAGAGATTTATAGGAAGCCTGCTGATCATTGCAGCAACCACGGGGACTGGGATTGTCTATGGTACAGAGTTACAGCGGTATCTGGAAAAGCTGCTGTACATCCGGCATATCGTGTACATGCTTAAAGGAGAGATCGAGTATGCAAACGCACCTTTGGGAGAAGTGTTCGGCCGGGTAGGAATACGTGTAAAAGAGCCTTTCCGAAGCTGGCTTTTAGCAATGGAGAAACAGATTGAAAAAAGAGAGGAAGCGGAATTTTCCCGGATATGGAACCGTGGCATTGACCGCTATTTAAAGGAACTGCATTTAAAAAGCACCCATTCCATTCAATTGAAGGAACTGGGAACCTTCCTGGGCCAGCTGGATGGAGGCACACTGGGAAGGACCATGCAGCTTTACTTAAACAGGCTGGAGCTGGAGATTGAAAAAGTGAGGGAAGGGATGGCAGCAAAGAAGAGAATCAGCAACTGTCTTGGAGTGATGGGAGGGATCTTTCTGGTTGTCATACTGTTGTAACGATATAAAATCACAGGAGTGAATAGATACAGGAGGAATCCATGACCATAAATCTGATATTTAAAATTGCGGCAGTCGGGATATTGGTCTCGATCCTAAGCCAGGTACTGAAACACAGTGGGAGAGATGAGCAGGCATTTTTGACAAGCTTTGCGGGGCTGATCCTGGTGTTGTCCTGGGTGCTGCCGTATATCTATGATTTGTTTTCATCTATTAAGCAGCTTTTTTCTCTGTAGGGGGAAGAAGGAATCAGGGAAAGGCTATGTAAGACAAAGGGGAGCATTTTTATGAATATGATCCAGATCGGCGTGATCGGTGTGATCGGGGCACTTCTATCGATCCAGTTTAAAAGTGGAAAATCAGAATATGGGATCTACATGAGCGTGGCGATCAGCATCCTGATCTTTGCATGCATTGTAGACAAGCTGGAGCTGTTTGTGAGAACCGTCTCACAGGTCAGCCAGTATATTAAGATCGATACAAGCTATCTGGCTGCTATGCTCAAAATGATCGGGATCACTTACATCGCGGAGTTTTCATCCAGTGTCTGTAAAGATGCGGGGTATCATTCGATCGCGGTTCAGATCGAGATATTCAGTAAGCTGACGATCCTGGCCCTGGGGCTTCCGGTCCTCTTAGCACTGCTTGAGACCATCAGGGAGTTCCTGGCATGAGAGTAGAGAAGAAAAAAAATTGTCGTCCCCTTTCCTTCCTAATACGAACCCTCCTTTTGGTTTTCTTTCTGGCTTTTTCCGGCTTTTATCCGGGCGCTTCGAAAAGCCTCTTGGTATACGCGGCAGATACGGATACAGACAGCCCGGAAGTGGACTACGAAGCCCTGGAGGATGAGACACAGCAGAAGCTTTTTTCGGAATTTGATTTTACGGAAATAGATGACAGCTTAAAGAAGATTTTCCCTGATAAAAAAATGGGGTTCCAGGAACTGATCTCATCCCTGATCAGCGGTGAAGGGGAAAATGCGGGGCAGATGGTCATGCAGTTTGTGTCAGACCAGCTGAGCTACGAGTTCCGGTATAATAAACAGAATCTTGCTTATATGCTGCTGATCGCGATTATAGCGGCGGTCTTTACAAATTTTTCAAATGCGTTCCAGAACAAACAGGTCTCCGAGATCAGTTTTTATGTCCTTTACATGCTGCTGATCACAATGTGCCTGAATTCATTCAGAATTGCCATGGCAGGGATCGAGGGGCATCTGGAGCTGCTTTTAGATTTTATGCGGGTGCTCTGTCCGAGCTATTTCCTGGCGGTGGCGATCGCATCGGGGAGCAGCAGTTCCCTGATCTTTTATAATATCGTGCTCTTTCTTATTTATGTTGCAGAGACACTGATCTTAAGATTTCTGCTCCCGCTCGTGAATATCTATATCATGGTGCAGGTGATGAATTACCTGGCAGGGGAAGAGTACCTGTCCCAATTCGCTGAGCTTTTAAAGAAACTGATCTCCTGGATCCTAAAAACACTTGTGACCTGTGTGATCGGGATCAATGTGATCCAGGGGATGCTGGCTCCGGCGATCGATGCCCTTAAACGCAGTGCCTTAACGAAAACAGCGGAAGCCATTCCCGGGATAGGGAATGCGATCGGTGGTGTGACTGACGTTGTTTTAGGAACAGCGGTCCTGATCAAAAACGGAATCGGAATGGCTGGTGCAGCGGTATTGATCGCCATCTGTGCGGTCCCCATCCTGCAGATGGCCGTTATGACATTACTGTATAAGCTGGCAGCGGCCCTGGTACAGCCGGTTTCTGATAAAAGGATCACCGGATGTATCGGAAGCGTAAGTGAAGGGTATGAGCTTCTGGTAAAAGTCATCTTTTCAACAGGGGTGCTTTTCCTGCTAACGATCGCGGTCGTGACGGCTTCTACTACATGACAGGAGGGAAGTAAAAGTGTTTGAATTCTTATACGAATGGATCCAGAACCTTGCATTTTATCTGGTCATCATCACAGCTGTGATCCAGATCCTTCCAGGCAGGAGTTACAAGAAGTACATTCAGTTTTTTTCGGGCATGGTTATGATCCTTTTGATGCTGACCCCGATCCTGAAACTGACAGGAATGGAAAGCAGTTTTCACGAGTTATACCACAGCAGGGAATACGAGATGGAAAAGGAGGAGATCCAAAGACAAGAAAGTTATTTCAAGGATTTGGATCTCCTGGATTTTCTGCCGGAAGAATATCAGGCAGAGACCACCGGGGAGCAGGAAGAGGTCCCAAATAAAGTAGAAGTGGAGGAGATACACCTTGGACAATAAGTGGAAGAACCTCTTGGAAAAAATGAAAGAGAAAACTGCACTTCCAAAGAAAAACCAGCTTTTGATCCTTTTGCTGATCGGAATCCTGCTTGTTGTGATCGCGATCCCTGCTCCGGGGAAAAGTAAAAATACAGAGACAGACAGCAGTACGAAAAAGGCATCTGGCCCCTCGGACGGCATTTATCCGGATTCCAGCGAAGAATATGAGGAGTATCTGGAGCAACGCGTTGCCAGGACATTAGAATACGTGGAAGGAGTGGGAAAAGCGGAGGTTATGATCACTTTAAAATCCTCCGGGCAGAAGATCATTGAAAAGGATCAAAAGAACAGCAGCCAGAAGACAAATGAGGAGGACAGCTCGGGCGGGAGCAGGAGTGTGCAGGATAATACTACGGATAAGACCAGTATTTACGAGCAGGGGGCAGACGGTTCACAGTCGCCCTATGTAAGCAAGGAGCTCACGCCGGAGATCGCCGGTGTGGTCGTGATCGCGGAGGGGGGAGATAATGCGGTCGTGGTACAGAATATTACAGAGGCAATTCAGGCATTATTCGGCGTAGAGGCGCATAAAATTAAAATAATGAAAAGGACTGATACATAAAAAGGAGGATTCCAAGTGAAGCGTTTATTTAAGAAGAATCAGATCATCATTACTACTTTGGCAGTTATGATTGCCATTGCCGGATACCTGAATTATTCAGGGCGGCTGTTCGGAGAATCAGACAAAGGTACCACAGAAGCCAATGCAGAGCTGGCAAACAAGGAGCTTTTAGACATTTCGGAGGAGGACATTGAGACAGGAACAAAGGATATCGCCAGCAATGATTCCGATGTGGAAGGCACACCC
This sequence comes from Faecalicatena sp., assembly GCF_058819085.1. Classification (NCBI taxonomy): domain Bacteria; kingdom Bacillati; phylum Bacillota; class Clostridia; order Lachnospirales; family Lachnospiraceae; genus Faecalicatena; species Faecalicatena sp. The sequence goes on along the minus strand of NZ_JBZUUL010000049.1, from coordinate 54,421 downwards.
GGCGAGGCAGTCCTGACAAACAGCGGCGCAGACACCACGGTAGCTCAGGCTAAGGTTGCCAGGGAACAGGTGCGCGCACAGAACAAAGAGACGCTGCAGGCGATCATTGATAACACGAACATCAGTGAAGAGGAAAAATCGGATGCGATCGCTCAGATGGTGAAAATGACAGAGCTTTCCGAGCAGGAGGTGGCGATCGAGACACTGATGGCTTCCAAAGGTTTCTCGGATTCTGTTGTAAGCCTGACGGAGGATTCCGCGGATATCGTGGTGGACAGTGCCGAACTGACGGATGCAAACCGTGCTCAGATCGAAGACATCGTAACGAGAAAATCTGATATTTCTCCGGAAAATATTGTGATCACACCGATCAATGCTACAGCAGAATAGGACGGCTTAAGGGTAGATGGAAATATTTTGCACGATTTGTGGACAGAATACAGGAATGAGTGTAAAAAATCTGGAAATTGGGCAGAATATTTCCAGTAAACAATTGCGGCAGAACCTTACTTATGTTAAAATTATTCAATGTGCCAAGCCAGATACATTTATATAGAAGCATTCCGGCTTAGGACCATAGGATGTATTTTCGGCCGGGACCGTCCGGACCTTTGCTGAAAGTAAGTTAGAGGAGAACAATAAAGCTATGTCAGAGATTACGAATGAAATAAAAAAGAGAAGAACCTTTGCGATCATTTCCCACCCTGATGCGGGAAAGACGACACTGACGGAGAAGTTTCTGCTTTATGGGGGTGCCATTAACCAGGCAGGTTCTGTAAAAGGGAAAGCCACCGCCAGGCATGCAGTCTCAGACTGGATGGAGATTGAGAAGGAGAGAGGTATTTCTGTCACTTCTTCAGTATTGCAGTTTAACTATGGAGGGTACTGTATTAATATCCTGGATACACCGGGACATCAGGATTTCTCGGAGGATACTTACCGTACCTTGATGGCTGCGGATTCCGCAGTCATGGTGATTGATGCCTCAAAGGGTGTCGAGGCACAGACGAGGAAGCTTTTTAAGGTCTGCGTAATGCGCCACATCCCGATCTTTACGTTTATCAATAAGATGGACAGAGAAGCAAGAGACACCTTCGAGCTTCTGGATGAGATCGAGAAGGAGCTGGGGATCGCAACCTGCCCGGTCAACTGGCCGATCGGTTCAGGAAAAGCTTTTAAAGGGGTGTATGACAGGGCACAGAAGGAAGTGGAGCTGTTCTCTGATACAAATAAAGGAACGACCACCGGAGAGGTACGAAAGATCGATGCCAACAACCCGGAACTGGACTGGATCCTGGGAACAGAAGCTAAGATCGCCCTGGAGGATGAGATCGAACTGCTGGACGGTGCATCCGCAGAGTTTGACCAGGACATGGTAAATAAAGGAGAACTGTCACCTGTATTTTTCGGGTCTGCATTAACAAATTTCGGTGTGGAGACATTTTTACAGCATTTCCTAAAAATGACCAGTTCTCCTCTTCCGAGGATGTCAGATCACGGAGAGATCGACCCGATGACGGAACCGGATTTTTCAGCATTTGTATTTAAGATCCAGGCAAATATGAATAAGGCACACAGGGACAGGATCGCATTTATGCGGATCTGCTCCGGGGCTTTTGAGGCCGGGATGTCGGTCTATCATGTGCAGGGGGGCAAAGATGTGCGTCTCTCACAGCCGCAGCAGATGATGGCGAGTGAGAGAAAGATCGTGGAACATGCATACGGCGGAGATATCATCGGTATTTTTGATCCGGGTATATTTTCCATTGGAGATACCCTGACCACCTCCAAAGAAAAATTTGCTTATGAAGGGATCCCGACCTTCGCGCCAGAGCATTTTGCCAGAGTACGCCAGGTGGATACTATGAAGCGGAAGCAGTTCGTAAAAGGGATCAACCAGATCGCACAGGAAGGTGCGATCCAGATCTTCCAGGAGTACAATACAGGGATGGAGGAGATCATTGTCGGGGTAGTCGGTGTGCTGCAGTTTGATGTGCTTAAATACCGTCTGGAAAACGAATACAACGTGGAGATCCGTCTGGAGAACCTGCCGTATGAGCATATCAGATGGATCGAAAATGAAGAGATTAACATGGACAAACTGGTGGGAACCTCCGATATGAAGAAGATCAAGGACTTAAAGGACCGTCCGCTTCTTTTGTTTGTCCACGAGTGGAGCATCCGTATGACGATGGACCGCAACAAAGACCTGATCCTTTCCGAATTTGGCCGTTCCTGATATTTCCCTTTGCAAACATAGGGATATTTGATATAATGGAAAAAGAATAAAACAAAAAGAATTAAACCGACGGGAGGTTTTCACAAATGGCAAAGGATGAAAGAAATACTTATACAATACAGAACGACTCCAGTATGGGAGAGGTTAAGATCGCAGACGAGGTGGTGGCAATCATCGCAGCGCTTGCAGCCACAGAAGTAGAGGGTGTTGCATCTATGGCAGGCAATATCACCAACGAACTGATCAGCAAGCTGGGCATGAAGAATCTTTCCAAAGGCGTAAAGGTGGACGTGCTTGAGGGCGTCGTGACCGTATCTCTTGCGCTGAACCTGAAATATAATTACAGTATCATGGAAATCTCATCCAAGGTACAGGAGAAGGTAAAGAACGCGATCGAGAATATGACCGGACTCGAGGTTGCAGATGTCAACATCAAAGTAGCAGGCGTCGAGATGGAGAGTCAGGAGTAGAAAACGGATTTTCCCAAACCGGAAGCACGCAGCCTGTCATGGAAAAGCCATGCAGGGTGTCAGGGGCGTACCTGCCGGAGCGCAGGCATAATAATGAGCTTAGCAGGACTTTATAAAAATCAGTTGGATCAGCGGAATGAAATTTGTTTTCCAAACAAATTTCAACAAGTGCCAAACTGCGTTTGCATCAGCAAACGGAGTGAATCACTTGGATTTCCGCTGATCCGGCTGATTTTTGTTTAGTCCCGCTTAGCGAATGGTAAGCCGCCGCCCCGGCAGGTACACTCCTGATGCCCTGCATGGCCTTTCTGTCGCAGGCGTACTCTCCCCACCCCCGAAAGTATGTTTTCCAAGAATAGTTGCAAAGAGGTGGGAATTTGTAGTATAATAATCAAAGTCGTAACATGTCCCCGTTTTGAGGAGACATTAATGAAAGGAGCCGATATGGTAAGAAGAGAACTTCGGGAGCACATTTTCAAGATGCTGTTCCAGATTGAATTCAATGATATGAGCGATATGCCGGAGCACTTGATGCTTTATTTTGAAAATTTAGAGAGTGCTACAGATGAAGATAAAGAATACATAAAGAAAAAATTCGAAGCAGCAGCAGAAAAAGTACAGGAGATCGACACTATCCTGAATGAGAAGACCACAGGGTGGAAGACTACAAGAATGAGCAAGGTGGATCTGACGATCCTGCGTCTCGCAGTCTATGAGATGAAGTGGGATGATGATGTGCCGACAGGAGTTGCCATCAATGAGGCTGTGGAGCTGGCGAAGAGATTCAGCGGAGAAGAAGGACCGGCCTTTGTAAACGGAGTGCTTGGAAAGCTGGCAGATTAGATCCGGCTTTTAGGAGGGCACGAAGATGCGTAATGTCTATACGGTAAAGCAGGTCAACACGTATATTAAGAATATGTTCACCCAGGATTTTATGCTGAATCGGATCTATGTGAAGGGTGAGGTATCTAATTGTAAATATCATACGTCAGGTCATATATATTTTTCGCTAAAGGATGAGTCCGGCACGATCGCCTGCGTGATGTTCGCGGGTTCGCGGTCAGGGCTTTCTTTTCGTATGCAGGAGGGCCAGCAGGTTGTCGTATTAGGATCTGTCAGTGTTTACGAAAGAGATGGCAGATATCAGCTCTATGCCCGGGAGATCATCCTGGACGGCGCGGGGCTTCTCTATGAAAAGTTTGAGGCTTTAAAAAGGGAGCTGGAAGAGATGGGGATGTTTGCCAGGGAGTATAAGCAGCCTATTCCTTCCTATGTAAAGACAGTGGGCATCGTGACAGCCCCTACAGGTGCTGCAGTCCGGGATATCATCAATATCGCCTCCCGGCGAAACCCTTATGTGCAGCTGATCCTATATCCGGCATTGGTCCAGGGCGAAGGAGCGGCGGCAAGTATCGTCAGAGGGATCAGGGCGCTTGAGAAAAAGGGCGTGGACGTTATGATCGTGGGACGGGGCGGCGGCTCCATCGAGGACCTCTGGGCTTTTAATGAGGAAGCCGTAGCAAGAGCGATTTTTGAATGCCATGTCCCTGTTATTTCTGCGGTCGGACATGAGACAGATACAACGATCGCGGATTATGTGGCAGACCTCAGGGCGCCTACGCCTTCGGCAGCAGCAGAGCTGGCAGTTTATGAGTATCTGACGGTTGCTGGGGCAGCCAGAGAATACGAGGCCCGCATGAGAAGAAATATGATGCAGCGAATCCAGGCAGAGAGACGCAGATGTGAGCAGGCAGCGCTTAAGCTTAAGCTTTCACACCCCAGACAGAAGCTTCTGGAACAGAGGCAGAGAGCCGTGGATTTGGAACAGAGACTCAGGTATTTGATGGAAGACTGCCTGAATCAGAGGCGGCACCGTTTTGCTCTGTACGTGGAGCAGATGAAAGGGCTTTCTCCTTTAGCAAAGCTGAATCAGGGGTATTCTTATGTGGAAGGGCCCTCAGGTGAAAATGTGAAGTCCATACATCAGACAAAGCCGGGTGATGAGATCCGGATTTTTATGACGGACGGCAGTGTCCGTGCAGAGGTAAAAGAAATTGCGGAGGTGACAGAGGATGGCAGGTAAGACGGCTGGCAAAGAAAAGAAAATGACAGAAGAAAAGAAGCGTTCTCTGGAGGAGCTGTTTGAGGATCTGGATCAGGTGGTCTCTAAGCTGGAGGGAGAGGATATTTCCTTAGAGGAATCTTTCCAGTTATACCAGAGGGGAATGGAGATGCTCAAAGAGTGCAATGAGACGATAGATACAGTTGAGAAGAAGGTCCAGATGTTGGATGAGGATGGTGAGACTCATGAATTTTAAGGAAGCATATCAGAAAAAAGTAGAAGAGATCGAGCAGATTTTAAAGGCATATCTGCCGGAACAAAAAGGATACCAGAGAGTCATTATGGAGGCTATGGAGTACAGCCTGATGGCAGGCGGAAAGAGGCTTCGGCCGATGCTCATGAAGGAAACGTACCGGCTGTTCGGCGGCGGGGAGGTTCTGATCGAGCCGTTTATGGCTGCGATCGAGATGATACACACCTATTCTCTTGTACATGATGATCTGCCGGCCATGGATAATGATGACTACCGCAGAGGCAGGAAGACAACGCATGTCGTTTACGGAGAAGATATGGGGATCCTTGCAGGGGATGCACTTTTAAATTATGCATTTGAGACGGCGGGGAAGGCGTTTGATATGGCTCCTGACGAGGCTCTTAGAATTGGACGGGCCTTGCAGATCCTGGCCGGGAAGGCAGGGATCTACGGGATGATCGGCGGCCAGGTGGTAGACGTCAAATCCACCGGGTCTGCGGTTTCCGGTGAGGTGCTGGATTTTATCTACAAGCTCAAGACAGGGGCGCTGATCGAATCCTCCATGATGATCGGTGCCGTTCTTGCGGGTGCAGACGAGGCGCAGGTGAAGACGGTGGAGGAGATCGCCGGCATGGTGGGACTTGCGTTCCAGATCCAGGATGACATCCTGGATGTTACAAGCACAGCTGAGGTTCTGGGCAAACCGATCCGCAGTGATGAGAAGAATGAAAAGACGACTTATGTAACCTGGAAGGGTCTGGATGAGGCAAAAGCACTGGTGGAGCAGATCTCAATGGAAGCGGTGCAGAAGCTGAAAAGCCTGGATCCGCCGGATCTGTATCTGGCAGAGCTGTTAGAATCCTTGATCCACCGGGATAAATAGAAAGCAGGAAAGAGGAATTCCTTATGATATTAGAAAAAATTCAAAAGGAAAATGATATCAAGCAGTTAGAACCGGAAGAACTGGAACTGCTGGCAGAAGAGATCCGGGAATTTCTGATCGAGAAGATCAGTATGACCGGAGGACATCTGGCATCCAATCTGGGGGTGGTAGAGCTGACCATGGCGCTGCATCTGGCTTTTGATCTGCCGCAGGATAAGCTGATCTGGGATGTGGGCCACCAGGCGTACACCCATAAACTTCTGACCGGACGCAGGGCCGGATTTGACGACCTGCGTAAATACGGCGGGATGAGCGGTTTCCCAAAGAGGAAAGAAAGTGATTGTGATGCCTTCGATACCGGACACAGCTCCACCTCTATTTCCGCGGGACTGGGTTATGTGGCAGCCAGGGACATCCAGGGGCAGGATCATCATGTTGTCTCCATTATCGGGGATGGCTCCATGACCGGCGGGATGGCCTATGAGGCATTGAATAATGCGTCCCGGTTAAAAAGCAATTTTATCATCGTATTGAATGACAATAATATGTCTATCTCTGAGAATGTGGGCGGCATGTCCAAATACCTGAACGGACTGCGCACGGCTGATGCCTATGTGGGATTGAAAAAGGGCGTGGAGGACACGCTTCTAAAGATCCCGGTGCAGGGCGAAAAGATCATCCACCAGATGAAGAAAACGAAGAGCGGAATCAAGCAGCTGATCGTTCCCGGTATGTTTTTCGAGGATATGGGGATCACCTACCTCGGTCCGGTGGACGGCCACGATGTGAAGAAGCTTTATAAAGCCTTCCATGAGGCAAAAAGGGTAGACCATGCGGTATTAGTCCATGTCCTGACCAAAAAGGGAAAGGGATATGAGCCTGCGGAGAAGAATCCGTCCCGGTTCCACGGGACAGGCCCCTTTGTGGTTGCGACAGGGGAACCCAGATCCAAAGGCGGAAAGGACAGTTATACAGATGTGTTTTCTAAGGTGCTGTGTGATATCGGCAGGAAGGATCAGAAGGTTGTGGCGATCACAGCGGCAATGGCAGGCGGAACAGGGCTTGACCGCTTTAAGAAGCATTACCCTGACCGTTTCTTTGATGTAGGGATCGCGGAGGAACATGCACTGACCTTTGCGGCCGGTCTTGCGGCCGGAGGGATGAAGCCGGTCGTGGCGTTATATTCCTCCTTCTTACAGAGGGCATATGACCAGGCGATCCATGACATCTGTCTGCAGAAGCTTCCTGTGGTGCTGGCGGTGGACAGGGCAGGACTGGTTGGAAGCGACGGGGAGACACACCAGGGGTTATTTGATCTGTCCTTCCTATCGACGATTCCCAATATGACAGTGATGTCACCGAAAAACCGCTGGGAAATGGCGGATATGATCCGGTTCGCTGTTGATTTTGACTGCCCGGTGGCACTCAGGTATCCAAGAGGAGAGGCGTATGAGGGATTGAAAGAATTCCGTACTCCATTGGAATACGGCAAAGGAGAGGTTTTGTATGAGGAGGAGGATATCGTGATCTTCTTCGTAGGACATATGGCCTCCCTTGCCGAGAGAGTCCGCATGCGGCTCAAGGAGACCGGATACAGCTGCAGCCTTGTCAATGCCAGGTTTGTGAAGCCTTTGGATGAGGAAATCTTAGAACAGATGGCAGAGGAACATCATCTGTTTGTCACGATCGAGGAGAATATCCTGACAGGGGGATACGGCGAACAGCTTTTAGAGTATGTGTCCAGGGCACATCTGGGTGTCGAGGTACTCAATATCGGTATCCCGGATGATTATGTAGAACATGGGAATGTGGATGTCCTGCGCCATGAGGTCGGCCTGGATGAGGAGACCATTGTAAAACAGATAATTACAGAATATGTGACGATAAGGAAAGAATAGACATGAAGGAACGATTAGATGTTCTGCTTGTGAAGAGGAACCTTGCAGAATCCAGAGAAAAAGCGAAAGCCATCATTATGTCCGGCAGCGTATTTGTAGACGGAGAGCGGGAAGATAAGGCAGGCTCCTCTTTTCCGGAGGATGTACAGATCGAGGTAAAGGGACACACGCTGCCATATGTAAGCCGCGGCGGTCTAAAGCTGGAGAAGGCACTTGAGAATTTTGATGTTACGGTGGAAGGAAAGGTCTGCACGGATGTAGGCTCCTCCACGGGCGGTTTTACAGACTGTATGCTTCAAAACGGAGCGGTAAAGGTCTTTGCCATCGATGTGGGGCGGGGGCAATTGGACTGGAAGCTCCGTCAGGATGAGCGGGTCGTGTGTATGGAGAAGACAAATATCCGGTATGTGACTCCCGAAGATATTGGGGAACCCGTGGATTTCAGTTCCATCGATGTGTCCTTTATCTCCCTGACGAAGGTTTTAGAGCCTATCCGCAACTACCTGACTCCGGAAGGAGAGATCGTAGCCCTGATCAAACCGCAGTTTGAGGCGGGACGGGAAAAAGTTGGGAAGAAGGGCGTAGTAAGAGAGCGCAGCACGCATCATGAGGTTATAGAAAAGGTGGCGTCTTACGCTCATTCTATCGGTTTTGAGATCCTGAACATAGATTTTTCACCGATCAAAGGGCCGGAAGGGAATATTGAATATCTGATCCATTTAAAAAAACGGGAAGAAGGCGCACCTAAGATTGCAGTTGATCTGCAGTCTGTTGTAGATAAAGCGTTCGAAACTTTGGCAAAATAAGAGGTATATGATGGATAATTTTTATATGATAACCAATATGCTCAAAGACGGCGACCTCAAGATCACGAAGGAGATCATGGCTTATATTGAGCAGAACCAGAAACGCTGCATCTTATCAGAAAAGGATGAAGAGGGACACATCATTCCCGGAACCGTGCCCAAAGGGATCGACTGTGCGCTTGTGTTAGGCGGGGACGGAACCCTGATCCGCGCTGCGAGGGAGCTGGAGGGCCATAACATCCCTCTTTTGGGAATCAATCTTGGAACACTGGGCTATCTGACAGAGGTAGAGCTAAGTGACTATAGGAAAGCGCTGGACCGCCTTTTTGAATCCCGGCCTGTCATCGAGGAGCGCATGATGATGCGGGGAAGCGTCGAAGGGCTGATCGATGATGTGGCGATGAATGATATCGTTGTGACAAGAGAGGGAAGCTTAAGAGTCGTTCATTTCAACGTGTATGTCAATGGAGAGATGTTAAACAGCTATCTGGCAGACGGCGTGATCATTTCCACTCCCACGGGAACGACCGGATATAATCTTTCCGCAGGCGGGCCTATCGTAGAGCCCACAGCGAGTATGTTCGTGATCACTCCGATCTGCTCCCATGCATTGAATACAAGCAGTATCGTGCTTTCTGCCGAGGATACGATCGAGGTGGAGATCTGCGAGGGAAGATATGGCAGGACGGAGCATGCGAGCGTCACATTTGACGGTGCCAGCACAGTACCTTTGGTGACCGGTGACCGGATCTTGATCAGGAAGTCAAAAGAAACAACGAAACTGGTGAAACTAAGTAAAGAGAGCTTTATGAAGACTATGCGCGAGAAAATGAAAGGAAACTAAGACAATGAAGGTCAGTCGTCATGCAAAAATAATCGAATTAATCAGCCAGAATAATATCGAGACCCAGGAAGAATTGGCGGAACGCCTGAACAATGCAGGATTTAAGGTGACTCAGGCAACTGTATCCAGAGATATCAGGGATCTAAAGCTTACGAAGGTATCTGTTGACGGCGGGAAGCAGAAGTATGTCGTGCTTAAGCCGGAGGAAGACGGGATGAGCGAGAAGTATATCCGTGTCTTAAGGGACGGGTATGTTTCCATGGATATGGCACAGAATATTCTTGTTATTAAAACGGTCTCAGGCATGGCAATGGCAGTTGCAGTTGCAGTGGATGCGATGAAATGGAGTGAGGTCGTAGGATGTATTGCAGGAGACGACACGATCATGTGTGCGATCCGCAGTGTAGATGAGACAGTGGCTGTCATGGACAAGATCCACAAGATTGTGTCTAAAGGAAATTAGGAAAAGAATATGTTACAATATCTGCATGTGAAAAATTTAGCGTTGATCGATGAAATTGAAGTAGAGTTCCGGAACGGGTTGAATATCCTGACCGGAGAGACGGGAGCCGGGAAGTCCATTATCCTAGGCTCTGTAAACCTTGCCCTCGGAGGCAGATATAACGCGGATATGCTGCGAAAGGGTGCGCAGGCAGGTCTGGTGGAGCTGATCTTTACGATCGGGGATGAAGCCATAAAAAGACAGCTTGAGGCACTGGATATCTTCCCGGAGGACGGTCTTTTAGTACTCTCCAGAAAGCTGATGGAGGGACGCAGCATCAGTAAGATCAATGGGGAGACGGTCACTATGGGTGTCCTTAAAGATGTTGCAAGTATGCTGATCGACATCCACGGGCAGCATGAGCACCAGACACTTCTGCATAAGAAGAACCACCTGGCACTTTTAGATGTATATGCCGGGGAACAGGTGGAAAAACTGAAAAAAGAGGTTGCTGCGTCTTACCGTGAGTATCAGAAATGTAAGAAGGCTCTGGAAGAGTCCGGGATGGATGAGCAAAGCCGGCAGAAAGAGATTTCTCTTACAGAATATGAGATCAATGAGATCGTGGAAGCGAACCTGATCGAGGATGAAGATAAAGAACTGGAAGCTCTTTATCAACGTATGACGGAGAGCCGGCGTTATACGGAAGGGATCGCACAGACTTATCAGTACACAAGTGAGTCGGCCTCTGCTAATGCCAGTGACCTGTTAAGCCGCGCTATCCGTGCATTTTTGGACGTCAGTGAGTGCGATGAGCGCGGGGCCGCCCTGTATGGACAGCTAGTGGAGATTGACAGCCTTCTGAATGATTTTAACAGAGAATTGTCTGAATATGAAAAAAGTTTTGAATTCTCGGAAGAAGAATTCTATGAGACGGAAGCACGTTTAAACCTGGTGAACCATTTAAAAGCAAAATATGGAAACAGTGTCAGTGAAATCCAGGAGTACTGCCGTCAGCGAACGGACAGACTAAATGAACTGAAAGATTATGAACACTATATCGCAGAACTTCATAACAGCCTTTTACAATGTGAGAGAGAGCTTCAAAAGTGTTCTGCGGCATTGAGTAAGGCAAGAAAAAAGGCAAGTGTTTCTTTTGTCAAAGAGATTACTGTGGGATTAAGAGATCTGAATTTCCTGGATGTGCAGTTTGATCTGCGTCTGAATGAATTGGATGGTTTTACCTCAAACGGCAGAGATGAAGGTGAGTTCTATATTTCCACGAATCCAGGAGAGGCCTTGAAACCGCTTGGAAATGTGGCATCAGGAGGTGAGCTTTCCAGGATCATGCTGGCCATCAAGGCAGTCCTTGCAGATAAGGAAGAGACACCGACTTTGATCTTCGACGAGATCGACACCGGGATCAGCGGGATCACGGCTGGAAAGGTGGCAGAGAAGATGCATGTGATCGGCAGAAGCCGTCAGGTAATCTGCATTACACATCTGCCCCAGATCGCAGCAATGGCGGATGCCCACTATATGATTCAAAAAGAAGCAAAAGCCAATACAACGAAGACGGAGATCTTCTGTTTAAAGGAAGAGGAATCCGTCCGTGAGCTGGCAAGGCTTTTAGGCGGCGCGAATGTGACAGGCAAGATATTGGAAAGCGCAGCTGAGATGAAAGAAATGGCAAAGCGTGAAATATAATACCAGAGTGAAAAAAGAGATGTGCACACATACTAAAAACGGATACCAGTTGGTACCCGTTTTTTTCTTTTATTTTAATACGCTTACATCATGATGCAGGCGGATAGAAAGGGTGTGGATGCATGAAGAGGCGCTGGCAGAAACAGATGATTGCTGCGGTATTCTCCGTCTTTTTGGCTTTTGGGGCAGGGTATTTTGGCTGGATGGCAGCCGATGCCGTGGAGCAGACAGAAGTCAGTACCGAGACGATCAGTGAGGATACGGTTCTGCTCGGAGGAATGCCGGTCGGGATCTATATGGAGACAGATGGTGTGATGGTGCTCGATACGGACCATATAAAGGGGGCCGATGGTGTGGAATATGAACCGGCAGGGCATCTGGTAAAATGTGGGGATTATATTACCGGTTTGAACGGAAAAACGATCGACAATAAGAAAGAGTTAATGGAGGCACTAAAAGATCTGAATGGGGAGGATGTTGTCTTAAAGCTCAGGAGAGATGAGGAGACCATCGACGTCAGACTCAAGCCGGTGGAATGCGGGAAGGATGATTATAAGCTTGGGATATGGGTCAGAGATAATGTGCAGGGACTGGGGACCATCACATTTCTGACCGGGAACAGTGAGTTCGGTGCGCTGGGACATGGGATACACGATACGGATACTAATGTCCTTTTGTCGATTGCGGACGGAACCCTGTACAAGACGAGCATTCACTCTGTCCAAAAGGGGGAAAACGGCATCCCCGGGAGCATGGAGGGAATTATTGTCTATAACGGCTATAACAAACTAGGGAGGATAGAAAAAAATACGGATGAAGGGATCTATGGTAAAGTTGACAAGATTGACGAGCTGTTTTCCGAACAGATTCCGATACAAACAGCAACAAAGGAAGAGGTAGAAGTAGGAAACGCGACAATACGTTGCTTTGTCGACAACGAGATCAAAGAGTACAGCATTTTAGTGACAGATATCGACTATTCCGGACGAGAAGCGAACAAGGGCTTAGTTATTCAAGTGACAGACCCTGAACTCCTTGAAAAGACTGGAGGAATCATACAGGGAATGAGTGGAAGTCCGATTTTGCAGAACGGGAAATTGATCGGCGCGGTAACCCACGTGTTTGTACAGGATTCCACAAAAGGCTATGGTATTTTTATCGAAAATATGCTTGAAAATGTTGCAAGTCACACTTTGTCGAATTAGAGAAACAAATTCCCCTTGATTCTGCAATCATTGGCAGATATAATAATCGAGTGGCGTTTCCTTGGATCCGGGTCCTTAGAGGAGAGAGGGATTATGGAACATTTAAACGTGGCCATCGCTGATGATAATGAAAGAATTTTAGACTTACTTGAAGAAATCATCAACATGGACAAGGAGCTGAATGTGGTGGGAAAGGCTAAAAACGGTGAGGAGATGTGTCAAATCATCAAAAATAAGCAGCCAGACGTGGTTCTTCTTGATCTGATTATGCCGAAAATGGACGGTCTGACCGTGATGGAGAAGATCAATCAAGACAAAACCATGACAAAACGCCCAGATTTTATTGTCGTAACAGCAGTTGGCCAGGAAAAAATTACAGAAGACGCTTTCAACAAAGGCGCAAATTACTACATCATGAAACCTTTTAATAACGAGATGTTGTTGAATCGCATAAAAACTGTAAGAAAAGTGTTCCGAAACCACGAAAAGAAAAATGATGAATTATCCGTAAGTACCGGCATCAGAGAAGAGGACCTGGAAAATCGTGTCACAAATATGCTTCACGAAATCGGCATTCCCGCTCACATCAAAGGATACCATTATTTAAGAGACGCAATCATGATGGCTGTTGAAGACATGGATGTACTAAATGCTATCACAAAAGTACTATATCCGACAGTAGCCAAAAAATATCAAACAACATCCAGTCGTGTAGAACGCGCGATCCGTCATGCGATCGAGGTGGCATGGAACCGCGGAAAGTTAGATACACTGGATGAACTGTTTGGCTATACGGTGAGTACAGGAAAGGGGAAACCGACAAATTCTGAATTTATCGCGTTGATCGCGGATACGATCCAATTGGAGTACAAACACAGATAATTCTTCCCTTTGCCCCGAAAATGAGGTATAATAGTCAGTAGCATAAGTCTTCGAAGAAGAACTCGAGGAAAGTGGGAGGGTTTATTTATGAAAAATATTTTATTTGCATCTTCAGAGTGTGTACCTTTTATCAAGACAGGGGGATTAGCTGATGTTGTCGGCTCGCTGCCTAAGTATTTCGACAAGAAGAAGTACGATATCAGAGTTGTCTTACCTAAATATACATGCATGAACCAGAAATGGAAGGATATGCTGGAATATGAGAACCATTTTTACATGGATATCGCAGGAGCAGACCAGTATGTCGGCATCTTAAAGTGTGTATATGACAATATCACCTTTTATTTTATCGATAATGAGCACTATTTCGGCGGATTCGCTCCCTATGACGGCGATCCCAAGTGGAATATTGAGAAGTTTGCATTTTTCTCAAAAGCAGTGTTAAGCATCCTCCCAGTTATCGGTTTCCGCCCGGAACTGATCCACTGCCATGACTGGCAGACAGGCTTGATCCCGGTTTACCTTGATAACTTCCGTTATCTCGGTGAGTACTACAGAGGAATCAAGACCATTATGACGATACATAACTTAAAGTTCCAGGGTGTATGGGATACGAAGACTGTCCAGGGGATCACGGGACTGCCGGAATACTATTTCGCACCGGATAAGATGGAGGCATACAAAGATGCGAATCTGCTCAAGGGCGGAATCGTTTATGCAGATAAGGTGACGACTGTCAGCCAGACCTATGCACAGGAGATCAAGACTCCGTTCTTTGGGGAAGGGCTTGACGGATTGATGCAGGCAAGATCCAATGATCTTTCCGGTATCGTGAACGGACTGGATTATGAAGAATACTGCCCGTTTAAGGATCATAGGATCGCTAAGAAATTTACTGTAGACACATTTAGAAAGAACAAACCGTTAAATAAGGCGGCTCTTCAGGAGGAGCTTGGTCTGGAGAAGGATCCGAAGATCATGATGATCGGAATGGTTTCCAGGCTGACTGACCAGAAGGGATTTGACCTTGTAGATTATATTATGGATGACCTCTGCCAGGATGCGGTACAGATCGTTGTGCTTGGCACGGGGGAAGCAAAATACGAGAATATGTTCCGTCATTTTGCATGGAAGTACTCAGGAAAGGTTTCTGCTAATATCTTTTATTCAGAGGACTTATCACATAAGATCTATGCATCCTGTGATGCATTTCTTATGCCGTCCCTGTTTGAACCCTGCGGGCTGAGCCAGCTGATGAGCTTACGCTACGGAACCATCCCGATCGTAAGGGAGACCGGCGGACTCAAGGATACAGTGGAACCATACAATGAATTTGAAAAGACCGGAACAGGATTCAGCTTCTGCAATTACAATGCGCAGGAGGTGCTGAACACTGTCCGTTATGCAGAACGTATCTATTACGATAAGAAACGTGACTGGAATAAAATTGTGGAACGGGCCATGAATATGGATTTTTCATGGAAGAATTCTGCAAGACAGTATGACGATTTATATAAGAGCCTGATCGGAGAATAAAGACCGGATTTTGGCTATCTATTTTACACAGGAGAAGAAGGCATGAAGATTATAGACAGACTGAAAGAAGACCGGATACATATATCATTTGAGGTATTTCCGCCGAAAACGGATGCAGGATTTGACAAGGTCCTGGCGGCGACAGATAAGATGGCGGGGCTTTCCCCGGATTTTATCAGCGTTACCTACGGCGCGGGCGGGGGAACAAGTAAGAATACTGCAAAGATCGCGAAGCATATCAAGGAAGACTTAGGTGTGGAGAGCTTAGCGCACCTTACCTGTGCATCCTCGACAAAGGAGGAAGTGAGGAAGGTGATCGCAAATCTAAAGGAGCTGGGGATTGAGAATATCCTTGCACTTAGGGGTGACATTCCGGCAGATATGCAGTTTCCGACAGAGGATAGGTTTCACTATGCCTATGAACTGGTTGAGGAGATCAAAAAGTCAGGGGATTTCTGTATCGGGGCAGCATGTTATCCGGAAGGACACGTGGAGAATGAGCATAAAGAAGATGACATCAAGTATCTGAAACAGAAGGTTGACAGCGGTGTTGACTTCCTGACGACGCAGATGTTCTTTGACAATGACATCCACTATAACTTCCTGTACCGTATCCGGGAAGCCGGGATCACGGTGCCGGTACTGCCGGGGATCATGCCGATCACAAGTGCGAAGCAGATGAAGAGAAGCTGCGAGTTGTCAGGGACCGTATTCCCAAGAAGGTTTCAGGCGATACTGGACCGTTTCGGGGACTGCCCGGAAGCGATGCAGCAGGCAGGGATCGCATATGCGACAGACCAGATCATCGATCTGCTTGCAAACGGCGTGAAGAATATTCATATTTATTCCATGAATAAGCCAGAGGTTGCGGAAGCGATCATGGGTAACTTGTCAGAAATTATTAAGTGCTAGGAGTTATAACAGATGGATCAGATGACAAAGGAAGCCATCCGCTATCTGGGGTATGGAAAGCATGCGGTAGATGAAAAGACTCTTGCGCTGATTTCAGATTCCTTTCGGAATCTGGAAAAAGCGGCAGACAGGAGATCCATCTATCGCATCTTTGATTTCCAACAGACAGAGGACGTTTGGCTTAGGATCGGAGAGGTTAAAATACAAAGCAGGAGCCTTTCGAGAAACTTAAAAGGATGCAGCCAGATCGTTTTATTTGGAGCCACACTTGGCACGGCGGTGGACCGCCTGATCACAAGGACTTCCCTTACAGACATGGCGGCGGCAGTTGTGCTGCAGGCCTGTGCGGCAGCAATACTGGAGGAGTACTGCGATGAATGCCAGGCCGCGATCGGGCGTAAGCTTAAGGAAGAAGGTCTTTACCTGCGGCCCAGGTTCAGCCCGGGCTACGGGGATTTTGATATCCGTTTTCAGGAATCACTGATGAGGATGCTGGATTGTGCGAAGCTGATCGGACTTACGATGACGGATAGTTATATGATGACGCCAACGAAATCTGTAACAGCCGTGATCGGTGCAAGCCGGACAAAAGAGAACTGTCATATAAAGGGATGTGAGGTCTGTGATAAGAAGGATTGTATCTACAGAAGAAACGTTCCTGTGACATAAGCAGAAAGGACAAGGTATGATTTTAGACAGATTAGGAAAAGAACTGCTGTTTTTTGACGGCGGAATGGGAACACTTTTACAAGCAGAAGGATTAAAACCGGGCGAACTGCCGGAGACCTGGAATATCACCCACCCGGAGACTGTGATCGGGATCCACAGAAAATATATTGAGGCGGGAAGCGATATCGTGCTCGCCAATACATTTGGGGCCAACGCTATAAAATTTCATGACAAGGACTGTTCATTAAAAGAGATCGTGACTTCGGCGGTCGGACATGTAAAAGAGGCAGTCGGACAGGCAGAGATAAAGGACCGTCCGATCTATACGGCATTGGATATCGGTCCCACCGGAAAGCTGTTAAAGCCGATGGGGGATCTGGATTTTGAGGAGGCCTACCAGGCATTTAAAGAGGTAGTCATATATGGAGAGGAGGCGGGAGCAGACCTGATCCATATCGAGACCATGAGTGATACCTATGAGTTAAAGGCAGCGGTGCTGGCGGCGAAGGAGAACACCAGTCTTCCTGTGTTTGTGACCACCATATTTGATGAGCGGGGCAAGCTTTTAACGGGAGCGGATGTACCGGCAGTGACTGCACTGCTGGAAGGACTGCGGGTGGATGCCATGGGGATCAACTGTGGACTCGGACCGCAGCAGATGCAGCCGATCCTGGATACGATTCTTACCTATTCCTCACTTCCGGTTATCGTGAAGCCAAATGCAGGGCTTCCGAAGCAGGTGGATGGGGAGACGGTATATGATGTCACACCACAGCAGTTTGCCAGCGTGATGCAGGAGATTGTCAGAAAGGGTGCGGCTGTGATTGGGGGATGCTGTGGAACCACACCAGATCATATCCGGGCAATGACCAGTCTCTGCCAGGGGATGCAGCCGAAGGCTGTGGAGCTAAAAAGCTGGACTATGGTATCTTCCTACGGACAGACGGTCTGCCTTGGGGAGGGTTCCAAGATCATCGGTGAGCGGATCAATCCGACCGGAAAGAAGAAGTTCAAGCAGGCCTTAAAGGAACACGATCTGGATTATATCCTGCGGGAAGGTATTACACAGCAGGATATGGGTGCACATATCCTGGATGTGAATGTGGGCCTTCCGGATATTGACGAGACAGCGATGATGAAGGAAGTCGTGACTAAGCTGCAGAGTGTGACGAATCTTCCGCTTCAGATCGATACTGTGGACATAAAGGCCATGGAGGCAGCGCTTCGTATCTACAATGGAAAGGCGATGGTGAATTCTGTCAGCGGCAAACAGGAATCCATGGATCAGGTGTTCCCTCTGATCCAAAAGTACGGCGGGGTCGTGATCGGCCTGACACTAGATGAGGACGGCATTCCGGATACGGCTGACGGCAGGGTAAAGATCGCAGAGCGCATCATTACAGAGGCCGCAAAATATGGAATCGGGAAAAAGGATATTGTGATCGATGTGCTTGCTATGACGATCAGTTCTGAGCCGGAAGGAGCAAAGGTGACTTTGGAAGCTTTGAAAAGGGTGCGTAAGGAGCTGGGAGTCCATACGGTCCTTGGGGTATCTAATATCTCCTTTGGTCTGCCATGCCGTCCGGTCATCAATGCCGCATTCTACACGATGGCGATGTTAAACGGCCTCAGTGCAGGAATTATCAATCCTTCCTCTGAGGAGATGATGAAGTCCTATCATGCATATCATGCCCTGATGAACCTGGATGCGAATTGTGAAAGCTACATTGCCCGGTATGCGGGGACGGCCGCGGAAATGAAGAGCACTTCCGGTGCTGCGGGCATAAAGATGCAGCTGGATACGGCCATTGAGAAGGGGCTTAAGGACGAAGCGCACCATATGAGTGCCGAGCTGGTGAAGACGATGGCCCCGCTGGATATCATCAATGAATTTCTGATCCCTGCCCTGGACCGGGTCGGCAAAGGATTTGAAAAGAATACCGTTTTCCTGCCCCAGCTTTTGATGAGTGCGGAAGCGGCAAAAGCGGCTTTTACAGTTCTCAAAGACTTCCTGGCTGCCAGCGGCAGCGAGGCTGAGAAAAAAGAGAAGGTCCTGCTTGCAACAGTGAAAGGTGACATTCATGATATCGGAAAAAATATCGTGAAGGTACTTCTGGAAAATTACAGCTTTGATGTGGTAGACCTTGGAAAGGATGTGCCGCCGGAGCTGATCGTTGAGACCGTATTGAAGGAGGATATCCGTCTGGCCGGTCTCAGTGCCCTGATGACCACGACGGTTGTCAGCATGGAGGAGACGATCAGACAGCTGAGGGAGAAAGCGCCGGATTGTAAGGTCATGGTCGGAGGAGCTGTTCTGAATCAGGAATATGCGGACATGATCGGGGCAGATTTTTATGGAAAGGATGCGATGCAGTCCGTCTATTATGCACAGAAGCTGCTACAGGGAAAATAGGCATCTATGTACCTGTTTTTGTACAAAGAACGTATTGACTATTTTTTAACAAAACGGTATAGTGATAGTGCAAAGTTAAGAAAAGACGGCCGTAAAAGACTGTTTTTCAAAAGAATACAGGAGGTAGATAACCTATGATGAGAGGACTGCAGACCCCGGTCAGAGCGATTCGGAGACGCGTGTTTACAGAAGTTGCAAAGTTGGGATTTAAAGCGGACGCAGAGACGCTGCTGGCAGATATGGAAGCAATTCCTTATGAGATCGTGAATGATGATACAGAAGTGAAGTACCGCGAGAGTACATACCGTGCCCGCGCGATCGTCAGAGAGAGATTGAGACTTGCGATGGGACTTTCCCTTAGGCCGGAGAATAAACCGGTCCATCTGACAGCAGGAGTGGAGGCAAGTAATATTTCTGAGAAATACTATGAGCCGCCGCTTATGCAGGTCATCCCTTCTGCGTGTGAACGCTGTGAAGAGAATAAATATGAAGTAAGCAATATGTGTAAAGGCTGTCTGGCACATCCATGCCAGGAGGTCTGTCCGAAGGGTGCCATTTCTATGGTAGACGGAAAGTCCTATATTGATCAGGATAAGTGTATCAAGTGCGGCAAATGTAAATCTGCCTGTCCATATGATGCCATCGCGAAGAAGGAAAGACCGTGCAAGAATGCCTGCGGCGTGGGTGCCATTGTTTCCGACAAGCACGGCAGGGCTTATATTGATACGGACAAATGCGTATCCTGCGGAATGTGTATGGTTAGCTGTCCGTTCGGAGCTATTTCTGATAAGTCACAGATCTTCCAGCTGACCCGTGCACTCAAGGAAGGGGGCGAGATCGTAGCAGAGATCGCACCGGCATTCGTCGGTCAGTTCGGAGATAATATCACGCCGAGGAATATCAAGGCTGCGCTGCAGGAGCTGGGCTTCTCAGAAGTATATGAGGTGGCACTGGGAGCAGATATCGGCGCGATCTCAGAGGCTCATCATTATGTGGAGAAGGTCGTTTCCGGCGAGCTGCCGTTCCTTCTGACCTCCTGCTGTCCATCCTGGGCGATGATGGCAAAGAAGTTCTTCCCGGATCTGATCGATCAGATCTCAGAAGAGCTGACACCGATGGTTGCGACGGCACGTACGATCAAAAAGGAACATCCCAATGCAAGAGTGGTCTTTATTGGACCATGTGCTGCTAAAAAGCTGGAAGCTTCCAGAAGAACTGTTCGCAGTGATGTGGATTTTGTTGTTACATATGAAGAGCTTCAGGCTATGTTTGATGCAAAGGAGATAGATCTGACGAAGTATTCGGCAGAGTCATCCTTCCATGATGCAACGGGGGCAGGACGCGGATATGCGTGTGCCGGCGGTGTTGCTGAGGCCATTGAGAAGTGTGTGAATGAATACTATCCAGGGGTGGAAGTCAATATTGAACATGCAGAAGGCCTTGCAGAATGTAAGAAGATCCTGACACTTGCAAAAGCCGGAAGAATGAACGGATGCCTGATCGAGGGAATGGGATGTCCGGGCGGATGTATCGCAGGAGCAGGTACGAATATTCCGGTGCCAAAAGCAAAGAAAGCGCTTGCTAATTATGTGAAGAATTCTACCAATAACCTTCCGCCGAGGGAACTGGCTGAGATCGAGCTGAAATAGGAGCAGGACCATGTGAAAGACCATATAAAGGGGACTCAAATAATATTTGAAAAACCTTGAAAGCTATGGTATGATAGGTTAGACACGCAGAGTGGATGAATATCCACTCTGTTTCTGTTGACTATATATGCATACCGGACCCAGGACCACATAAAGGGCCGGGGACGTGTCAAATACACCTTAGAGCAGAGTGATTCAATCTGCTTTAGATAAAGAAACCGGGAGGACGAGGTTATGCAACCATATGGAGTGAATCAATTAAGAAAGATGTTTTTGGAGTTCTTTGAAAGCAAAGGACATTTGGCAATGAAGAGTTTTTCTCTTGTGCCGCACAATGACAAGAGCCTTCTGCTCATCAATTCGGGAATGGCGCCGCTTAAGCCTTACTTTACGGGGCAGGAGATCCCGCCGCGTAAGAGGGTGACGACCTGCCAGAAGTGTATCCGCACAGGTGATATCGAGAATGTGGGAAAGACTGCACGCCATGGTACTTTTTTTGAGATGCTTGGGAACTTCTCATTCGGAGACTATTTTAAGGAGGAGGCGATCGCATGGTCATGGGAGTTTTTGACCGAGGTGGTAGGCCTTGATGCAGACAGATTGTATCCGTCAGTTTATCTGGAGGATGATGAAGCGTTTGAGATCTGGAATAAGAAGATGGGAATCCCGGCTGAACGTATTTTTAAGTTCGGCAAGGCAGATAATTTCTGGGAGCACGGTTCAGGCCCATGCGGCCCATGCTCTGAGATCTATTATGACAGAGGGGAAAAGTACGGCTGCGGCAGCCCGGATTGTACAGTAGGCTGCGAGTGTGACCGCTACATGGAGATCTGGAACAACGTATTCACCCAGTTCGACAATGACGGAGAAGGTCATTATGAAGAGCTGGAGCAGAAGAATATCGATACAGGCATGGGACTGGAGAGACTGGCAAGTGTCGTTCAGGATGTGGATTCTATCTTTGACGTGGATACGATCAAGGCACTCAGAGACCATGTATGCCGCCTTGCAAAGGTAGAATATGGAAAGGATGAGAACACGGACGTTTCTATCCGTGTGATCACAGACCATATCCGTTCCGTTACATTTATGATCTCAGATGGGATCATGCCTTCCAATGAGGGGCGCGGATATGTGCTGCGCCGTCTACTTAGAAGAGCATGCCGTCACGGAAGACTGTTGAATATCGAGGGGAATTTCCTGCCAGAGCTTGCTTTGACTGTGATCGCAGGATCCAAGGACGGATATCCGGAGCTGGAAGAAAAGAAGGACTTTATCCTGAATGTGATTGCAAAGGAAGAGGAGCAGTTCAATAAGACGATCGATCAGGGACTTGGAATCTTATCGGACATGATCAGGGAGATGGAAGAGAAGGATACGAAGACTCTGTCCGGTGAGGATGTATTCAAATTGTATGATACCTATGGTTTCCCGATCGATCTGACAAAAGAGATCCTGGAAGAGAAGGGAATGGATGTGGATGAGGATGGTTTCCACGCAGCCATGGATGTTCAGCGCAAGACTGCAAGAGCAGCACGCGGTGTGACAAACTACATGGGCGCTGATGTTACAGTGTATGAATCCATCGACCCGAGTATTACGAGTGAATTCGTAGGTTATGAGAATTTGACTTACCAGTCAGAGATCACGGTCTTGACAACCGAGACAGAGCTTGTAGATGCGCTGTCTGATGGAGAAAAAGGAACCATTTTTGTTAAGGAGACTCCGTTCTACGCTGCAAGCGGTGGTCAGGAGGCTGATACGGGCGTGATCCGTACTGCAGAGGGAGAATTCAAGGTAGAGGATACGGTGAAGCTTCTGGGCGGTAAGATCGGCCATGTGGGCCAGGTCGTTAAGGGGATGATCAAGACAGGCGACCAGGCAGAGCTTGCAGTGGACGAAGAAAAGCGTGCGCTGTCTGCGCGCAACCACAGCGCGACTCATCTGCTTCAGAAGGCTCTGCGCACGGTGCTGGGAACTCATGTGGAGCAGGCCGGATCCAGCGTGAATGAGGACAGACTTCGCTTTGACTTTACTCATTTCTCCGCATTGACTCCGGAGGAGCTCAAGAAGGTAGAAGAGATCGTCAATGAGAATATCGCAAAAGGCCTTCCTGTCAATGTACAGAACATGCCGATCGAAGAGGCGAGAAAGACCGGTGCCCAGGCACTGTTCGGTGAAAAGTACGGGGACATCGTCCGCGTAGTGAACATGGGCGGTTTTTCCATCGAGTTCTGCGGCGGTACTCATGTGAAGAATACCAGTGAGATTATGGCGCTTAAGATCATTTCCGAGACAGGAGTAGCGGCAGGAGTGCGCCGTATCGAAGCACTGACATCCAAGGGTCTGTTGAAATACTACGATGCCCTGGAACAGAAGTTAAACGAGGCCGCAAAGGTGCTCAAAGCCACCCCAGAGAACCTGGCAGAGAAGATCAGCCATATGATGTCTGAGAATAAGGCTCTGCATTCAGAAGTAGAGAGCCTAAAGAGCAGACTTGCTCAGGATGCGATGGGTGATGTGATGGATCAGGTACAGGAAGTAAAGGGCGTGAAGCTTCTGGCAGCCGAAGTGGAGGGTGTCGATATGAATGGCCTGCGTGATCTTGGCGACCAGTTGAAAGAAAAGTTAGGAGAAGGTGTCGTTGTTCTGGCATCAGGCAATGACGGCAGGGTAAGCTTAATGGTGACTGCAACAGAGGGTGCTATGAAACAGGGAGCACATGCAGGAAATCTCGTCAAAGCGATCGCCGGACTGGTCGGCGGAGGCGGAGGCGGACGCCCGAATATGGCACAGGCCGGAGGAAAGAACCCGGCAGGCATCAAAGACGCGCTCGAGAAGGCAAAAGAGACACTGGAAGGACAACTTTCTTAGTTTTTTTCGCAGAAATGGTTGACGTTTAGCGAAAATATGATATAATCTTTTGTAGTGCAATAAATATACCCGAACAGTCGTATGATGCACAATACAAGGCTGGAGGGGAGGTTAGGTGTGAGACTATGTCAAATGTAATCGTTAAAGAAAACGAGACGTTAGATAGCGCTTTACGCAGATTCAAAAGAAACTGTGCAAAAGCTGGCATTCAGCAGGAGATTCGCAAAAGAGAACACTATGAAAAGCCAAGTGTAAGACGCAAGAAAAAATCTGAAGCTGCTAGAAAACGTAAGTATAATTAATATGTGCAGGTAAATAGAGTGTTGAGAAACACTCTATTTTTATGCTCATAAAATTGGAATAAGAAACGGAACTGTCAGGAATTCCCTAAAGTTTTAAGATTTGTTTAAGACTTTCCAAAGTTCGTAGCAATGAAGAAAAAGCTGTGGTATGATATTTAAAGTAAAGCGGATCTAGAGAATAAATAAGACGGAGTGATTAGAATGTGGGACAAGATGATTTTAGGAAAAGACATATATCATGTAGTACTTTGGTTCCTTACATACAGCATCCTGGGATGGGTAGTGGAATCGATCTATATGTCTATCTGTAACAGAAAGTGGACAAACCGTGGCTTCTCAAGAGGACCGATCTGCCCGATCTACGGTGTGGGTGCCCTTACCGTATACTTCTTGTTAAGTCCTTACAGCCATAACAGACTGCTGCTCTTTTTCCTGGGGGCCATTCTGGCAACTGCTATCGAGTGGATCACAGCCAGGATCATGGAACGGCTGTTTGGAGAGATCTGGTGGGACTATACGGACAAGCCGTTTAATTATAAGGGGATTCTGTGCCTGGAGAGTACTCTCGCATGGGGGCTGTACACAGTCATTTTATTCGGTGTGCTCCATGGGTTTGTAGAACGGATCGTGAACGCGATCCCCTTCCATATCGGAAGGATCGCGGGGGCAGTATTGATCGTTCTCTATCTGATCGATTTCCTGACAACAGTCTATCAGGAAAAGAAGGAAGAGCTGTCGCCTCAGTTTACAGAGATCAAAGACCGGTTCCGGAATTTTATTGGTCGATAGGACAGACAGAAAGAGAATAATAGAATAGATGCATAAAGAGCAGACAGTGGGATGCAAAGTTCCGCTGTCTGTCTTTTTATACATATATGGGCCTTCTTATATTGAACATTAAATTGATGAAAATGAATAATTGGAATTGGATTCTTGCAAAATCGTGTTTTTAAAAGAGATTTTCTCCATCGCGTCTTTTTAGCTGTGGTCTATAGACATACATGAGAATTGTAATATGAATCCAATTGTGATTTGTAGAATGGAGAGAATAAAAACCTAAATTGAAAACGTTCATTTAGCAGGATAAAGTGATAAAGTTATAAAAAATATGAAATTTCTGATTGACAAAACTGCAATTAGTATTTAAAATAATACGAGTAAGCAGCACAGGTAAATTAAGGAAGGATTTTTACCTTTGATTTTATTGATTTCAGGAGGTATAAGAGATGTCATATGTAGATGAAGTAATCGAATTGGTAGTGAAGAAGAATCCTGCAGAGCCGGAATTCCATCAGGCAGTCAAGGAGGTGCTGGAATCTCTGAGAGTCGTTGTCGAGGCGAATGAAGAGAAGTACCGCAGAGACGCTCTGCTGGAAAGACTTGTTGAACCGGAGAGACAGTTGAAGTTCCGTGTGCCGTGGGTGGATGATAACGGACAGGTGCAGGTAAACACAGGTTATCGTGTTCAGTTCAACAGTGCGATTGGGCCATACAAAGGAGGACTTCGTCTCCATCCATCAGTAAACCTCGGAATCATTAAGTTCTTAGGATTTGAGCAGATTTTCAAGAACTCTCTGACAGGACTTCCGATCGGCGGAGGCAAGGGAGGATCTGATTTTGATCCTAAGGGGAAATCAGACAGAGAAGTGATGGCATTCTGCCAGAGCTTTATGACAGAGTTATGTAAATATATCGGTGCGGATACAGACGTACCTGCAGGTGACATCGGAACAGGCGCCAGAGAGATCGGCTACATGTACGGACAGTACAAGAGGATCCGCGGTCTCTCAGAGGGTGTGCTGACAGGTAAGGGATTAAGCTACGGCGGCTCCCTGGCACGTACAGAGGCAACCGGATATGGTGTGTTATATCTGACACAGGAGATGCTTAAGATGAACGGGATCGAGCTTGCAGGCAAGACCATTGCAGTTTCCGGTTCTGGTAATGTTGCGATCTATGCGACACAGAAAGCACAGCAGTTAGGCGCTAAAGTAGTAACGGTCAGCGATTCCAACGGATGGGTATATGATCCGGACGGCATCGATGTAGAGGCTTTAAAGGAGATCAAAGAGATCAGACGTGCAAGACTGACAGAGTATAAGATGTACCGCCCGAATTCAGAATATCATGAGGGAAGAGGGGTATGGTCTGTTAAGGTTGATATTGCCCTTCCATGTGCGACTCAGAACGAGCTGCTCCTCGACGATGCGAAGGCATTGGCTGCCAACGGATGTATTGCCGTAGCAGAAGGTGCAAATATGCCGACCACTTTAGAGGCTACAGAGTACCTGCAGGCAAATGGAGTATTATTTGCACCGGGTAAGGCTGCGAATGCCGGTGGTGTTGCAACATCCGCTCTTGAGATGTCACAGAACAGTGAGAGGCTGAGCTGGTCATTTGAAGAGGTGGACAGCAGATTACAGAGGATCATGGTGGATATCTGCCACAACATGGCTGATGCGGCAGAGAGATACGATGTAAAAGGCAATTATGTTGTCGGAGCAAATATTGCCGGATTTGAGAAGGTAGTAGATGCAATGATGGCACAGGGAGTTGTGTAAAAGCGCTGCCGTACACAGCGGGTGATTGTGTATACGAACGCAGAATAGAGATAATTTCATAAGACAGAGGCGTTTGAGAGGAAAATTTCTTCTTGGACGCCTTTTTTAATTTCGGATGCTTTGTCTCCTAATCATAATATCCGGCAGGCTTTTTGCAGATCAGCTGTATGAAATTATTTTTTCGGGAAAAGTTATATGGTGAAAACCGGCGAACTCTGTTATACTGATAGGTAAGAAAAAAGGTATGTTATGGAGGTTTGTGGCATGAATATTTTTGATATTTTGGGGCCGGTGATGGTAGGGCCCTCCAGCTCGCATACAGCGGGGGCTGTACGGATCGGCTATATCACGAGAAGTCTGCTGGGGAGCAGGCCGGTGAAGGCAGTGATCGGTCTGCATGGTTCGTTTGCAGCTACGGGAAAGGGACACGGTACGGATCGGGCTATTGTTGCCGGGCTTTTGGGGATGAAGCCGGACGATATGCGGATACCAGACAGCTTTTCTGTGGCAGAGGCAGAAGGCCTTAATTTTACGATCCAGAATACTCAGATCACGGGCGCGCATCCGAATACGGCGCTCCTTAACGTGGTCGGCGAGGATGGCAAGACACTGGAAGTTCAGGCATCTTCCCTGGGCGGAGGACGCATTATGGTGAATAAATTAGACGGGATCATGGTAAACTGTACAGGAGAGAGTCCGACTTTGATCATTTATAATCAGGACCAGCCGGGATATGTGGCAAGTGTAACTTCTATGCTTGCAAAGGATTCGATCAATATTGCGACTTTGCAGCTTTACAGGGGGAAGAGAGGCGGTTATGCAGTGATGGTGATTGAGATCGATCAGAGAGTGCCGGAGAGCTCGATCAAATGGCTGGAAGAGCAGGAAGGAATCCAAAAAGTGACATATTTAGATGGGGAGGGTGCTTAAGATGTCTTATCAGTCTTTAGAAGAGATAAACGAACTTTGTGAAGAACAGCAGATTCCGTTCTGGAGAGCGGTTTTAATAGATGATATGAATGAACGGACGGTCAGCGAGGAAGAATCGCTCCAGACAATGGAGGGCATGTGGAAAGCCATGTTAAGTGCCAGTGATGACTATGATGAGAGACTTCATTCCGGCAGCGGGCTGGTCGGCGGTATCGGCGGAACGATGGAACGTTACCGTGAGAAGGGAGATACCCTGTGCGGGGACTTTGTCTCCAGGGTGATCGTTCAGGCGCTGCAGATGGGAGAATCCAATGCCTGCATGAAGAGGATCGTTGCAGCACCGACAGCAGGAGCATGCGGGGTGATCCCGGCAGTCTTAGTGACGCTGTACAGGGAAGGACACATGAAAGAGGAACAGATCATACAGGCATTGTATGTGACAGCAGGGATCGGACAGGTGATCGCATCCCGTGCTTTCATCGCAGGTGCAGCCGGAGGGTGCCAGGCCGAGATCGGCACTGCATCGTCCATGGCCGCCGGAGCATTGGCATTTTTAAAGGGCGGGGATAATGAACAGATCGTCCATGCCGCTGCCATGGCTCTAAAGAACCTGCTGGGCCTGGTATGCGATCCGGTCGCGGGCCTGGTGGAGGTCCCTTGTGTCAAGCGTAATGTCATTGGAGCTGTCAATGCTCTGTCTGCCGCAGATATGGCATTGGCGGGAATCAGAAGCCAGATCCCTCCGGATCAGGTGATCGATGCGATGAAGGAAGTAGGCGAGTCCATGCATGTATCTCTCCGCGAGACAGGAGAGGGCGGTGTTGCCAACACACCGAGGGCAAAAGAGATCGCAGCCAGACTGGGCAGATAACCCGGTTAAGAGACGGTTAAAAAATCGGAAAAATCAAAGTTTTTCCTTGACATAGCTTTTTTGATGTATTATAGTTGGTTTTAGTAAAAGGGAGTAACTGGCGCTTGATAAAAGCGTTCACGATGTCGTCAGTACGATGGTATATCATCCGTATCGTGATTAAATGGTGAGACTTTTATTGCATTACATACAGTGCAATAAGAGTCTCTTTTTGTATTACAAAGGAAACAGTACAAAAGAGGAAATCGGATTGCGCGGAAGAAATGGAGGATCATACATGAAAGAATTTTATCAGATTACCAGTGAAGAAGCGAAGCAGAGGGTGAATGGTACTTTGGAGCCCCTGACTGCCGAGGAGGTGCGTAAGCATCAGGAAAAATACGGGCCTAATGAACTTGTAGAGGGAAAGAAAAAGACAACAATACAAATTTTTCTGGAACAATTCAAGGATTTCCTTGTCATCATATTGATCGCAGCGGCGATCGTCTCCGGCTTCCTTGGAGACGCAGAGAGTGCCATTGTTATTCTGATCGTGATCACGATCAATGCGATTCTGGGAACGGTGCAGACAGTAAAGGCAGAGCAGTCCCTTTCCAGCCTGAAAAAGCTGTCAGGGCCGGAGGCGAAGGTGCTGCGCGGCGGGAATGTGGTGCCGATCCCTTCCACAGAAGTGACAGTGGGGGATATTGTTATGCTGGACGCGGGGGATTACATCCCTGCGGATGGACGCTTATTAGAAAGTGCCAGCCTGAAGGTGGACGAAAGTGCGCTGACAGGGGAAAGTCTGGGTGTTGAGAAACAGATCAGCCCGATCGAAGGCGAGGTGCCTTTGGGAGACCGGGTGAATATGGTATACTCTGGAAGCTTTGTCACCTATGGTCGGGGATCTTTCCTTGTAACCGGGATCGGTATGGAGACAGAGGTTGGTAAGATTGCAAGCCTGTTGAAGACCACCTCAGAGAAGAGGACACCGCTTCAGATCAATCTGGATCAGTTCGGGCAGAAGCTGTCTATTATTATTTTAATCTTCTGCGGAATCTTATTTGGGATCAATGTACTGCGCGGTGGAAATATAGGTGATGCGTTCCTGTTTGCGGTTGCGCTGGCTGTAGCGGCGATACCGGAGGCATTAAGCTCCATCGTAACCATCGTACTGTCCTTTGGAACACAGAAGATGGCAAGAGAGCATGCGATCATTCGGAAGCTTCAGGCAGTGGAAGGACTGGGAAGTGTTTCTATCATCTGCTCTGATAAGACAGGTACACTGACTCAGAATAAGATGACTGTGGAGGATTATTATGTCAATGAGGTCAGGATTCCTTCCGGGGAGATCGACGTCAGTCGTCCTGCCCACAGTATGTTACTGTTATGCAGCATCCTGTGCAACGATTCTACGAATGTAGATGGGGTGGAGATCGGGGATCCGACAGAAACGGCTTTGATCAATCTGGGAAGCAGACTCGGTGTATTTGCCCAGGATGTCAGAGCCAAGTATCCGCGTGAGAGTGAGAATCCTTTTGACAGTGACCGGAAATTAATGTCTACCCTCCATACCATCGATGGAAAACGTGTCATGGTCGTAAAGGGCGCCGTAGATGTACTGCTGGAGCGTATGAAATCAATCCAGATCCGGGATGAGGTCCGTGACTTCACTGAGGAGGACCGGGAAAAGATCGAGGCACAGAATCAGGAATTTTCAAAAGGCGGGCTGCGTGTTTTGGGATTTGCATATAAGGAGATACCAGAAAGCCGTGAGCTGACGCTGGAGGATGAACAGGATCTGGTATTTGTCGGCCTGATCTCCATGATGGATCCTCCGCGTGAGGAATCCAAGGCTGCAGTAGAAGAGTGTAAAAGGGCAGGCATCCGCCCGATCATGATCACAGGAGACCATAAGGTGACGGCTGCTGCTATCGCGAAAAGGATCGGGATCCTAAAGGAGGAATCTGAGGCATGCGAGGGTTCCGAAATTGATAATATCTCAGATGAAGATCTCAAGGACTTTGTGGAGGGCATTTCTGTGTATGCCAGGGTCTCACCAGAGCATAAGATCAGGATCGTCAGAGCCTGGCAGGAAAAGGGTAACATCGTCTCCATGACCGGAGACGGCGTCAATGATGCCCCGGCCTTAAAGCAGGCAGATATCGGTGTAGCCATGGGGATCACGGGCAGCGAAGTATCCAAGGATGCTGCATCTATGGTGCTGACAGATGATAATTTTGCAACCATTGTTAAGGCAGTCGAGAATGGACGTAATGTTTACCGCAATATTAAGAGCTCTATCCAGTTTTTACTTTCTGGTAACTTCGGAGCCATACTGGCTGTGCTGTATGCGTCGATTGCAGGGCTTCCGGTTCCGTTTGCACCGGTACACCTTCTGTTCATCAACCTTCTGACAGACAGTCTTCCGGCAATCGCGCTGGGGCTGGAGCCGCATTCCAAGGATGTTATGTCCGAGAAACCAAGACCGATGAACGAATCGATCCTAACGAAGGATTTTCTGCTCAAGATTGGTACGGAGGGACTTTCCATTGGTGTTACCACAATGATCGCATTTATGATCGGATACCAGACGAATTCCCTGCTGGCCAGTACAATGGCTTTTGGAACACTCTGTACAGCCCGTCTGGTACATGGCTTTAACTGTAAAGCAGACCATCCGGTTCTGTTCAAGAAGATGTTTTTCAATAATATATATCTGATCGGGGCATTTCTCCTGGGACTGGTCTTGATTACAGGCGTGATGGTCATACCGGGCCTGGAAAACATATTCAAGGTGCAGACATTGAATGCGGGACAATTATTTACTGTATACGGCCTTGCGCTGGCAAACCTTCCGGTCATACAGCTTATGAAAGCTGTTAAAACGGCCTATAGAAAGAGAAAACAGAGTTAAGCATATCCTAACGGGGATAAGATTTTCTACACAAAAACAGAGACTGTGCACCGATGTGGTGCAGCAGTCTCTGTTTATTTTTGAATGAGATGCATCGTTCTTTGAACAGCCTGTCCTACTCTTTCACAGCTTCCTTAAGCTCAATGTTGAGCACTCTTCCGAATTCCGGGAACTTCTTCTTTGCGTAGGCATAGAATACGATTCCAAGGAGCGCCCATATACCGATAATGAGCCATTCAGGGATGCTCAGTCCGGAAGGCATTCCAGGCATATAGAGGATCAGCATCAGTCCGCTTAAGGCGATAGCCATGAAGCCGACAAAGCGGTGATTCTTTACCTTATATGGACGGTTCAGTCCAGGCTCCTTTTTGCGAAGAACAAGGAAGGAGATAGAGACCATCATATATGCAGTTACAGCACCTACGCCGCCTGCATTGGTCAGCCATTCCATCATAGCACGTCCGAAGAACGGGGCGATGCATGAGATAGCTCCGATCAGAAGAACTGCGTTGGACGGAGTCTTATACTTCGGATGGATCTTTGTCAGGAAAGCCGGAAGGCATTTGGCTTCTGCTAAAGCATAGATCGCACGGCTGCCGCCCATGAAGAAGGAATTCCAGCTGGACAGGATACCGGCCATACCTCCGATGATCAGGATATCTGCCATGATCGTGTAACCGCCGTATGCTTTCTTCATCGCATCAGCAGTGATCAGTACACTTGATTCCATCTCGCCTTTTGACATCATCAGGGAAACTGCCAGGATGATCAGTGCATACCATGCAACAGCAGAAGCGATGGAGATCAGAATGACCTTGCCGATCTGCTTGAACGGGATCGCGATCTCTTCCGCGGCCTGCGGGATAACATCGAAACCAACGAACATGAACGGGGTCATGACAGCAACGGACAGAAGACCGCCGAAGCCATGGTCAAATAATGGCTTTGTATGTGCGATGTCGCCTTTAAAGGCAGAGCCGAACATCAGGACAACACCAATTCCTACAATAATAAATGTAAATACGCCCTGCATGTAAGCAGCCGGCTTGACTCCGACATAGTTTACGATCGTAATGACGATGGAACTCACCACACCGATCGCCACCCAGGTACCATAGATATCAAAACCTTCTACTGAATACATGTAGCCCTTCATGATCCCCGGTGCAATGTATTCCAGGACAGTCGGCAGTGCACATGCTTCGAATGCTACAACGCCCACATATCCCAGGATGATAGCCCAGGTACAGAGGAAGGACCAGTTTGGTCCAAGTGCACGGAGGCTGAAGATCTGTTCGCCACCGCACTGAGGCATTGCTGAGGTCAGCTCAGCATAGGTCAGCCCCACGAACATGATCATGATGCCGCCCATTACGAAAGCAAGCATGGCTCCAGCCGTACCAGCTTTCATGATCCATTGACCCGCCATAACTACCCAGCTCCAGCCGATCATTGCACCGAAAGCGATGGAAAAGACGTCTTTTTTCCCAAGGACGCGGTCAAACTTACTTTTTTGAGTTTTGGGACTACTCATTTAATCACTCCAATCAATTTTTTTGTATCCCCCAGTCATATTATATAGGGTATAAGTGAGAATAATCATGGTATAATCTCAGCTTATACAACTATATTCTAACATTATACACAACTTTTCGATTAGACTCTAGTACTAATTGAAGTCTATTTTTATAAACCGGTAAAATATAAAAGGCATCCATGAGAGTTGATTTACTCTTGGATGCCTTTTATATCCATATCCAACGGCTGATTTCTCTGCCGCTATATTGGACGAAGTAACACTTTAGATGCATTAAAATGCAGGAAATTCTAGGTATGTCTTTTGATTGTTTCTTTCAGGATATACTTTTTATCACTGTACCGGTCCACGATATAACTGTTAGCCAGATGCTCTAATTCATCGGGGAGGGGCTCAAGCCGTACATCCTCACCATACTTTCTCTTCAATGCCCGTTCCAGCAGATAATCACACACATGCGGGTTCTTCGGTAGAAGAGGGCCATGCAGGTAGGTCCCGATCACATTTTTATATACCACGCCCTCATAGCCGGATTTTCCGGTATTTCCAAGTCCGTAAAAAACTTTTCCAAAGGGGGTGTGGTCCCCGATATAGGTGCGCCCGCCGTGGTTTTCAAAACCTACCACAGGAGTGTCAAACAGGGGGCTGTTCAGTACGATATTGCGGATCAGACGCTCCGGCTCCCATTCTGTGGTAATATCCAGGATAGAGAGGCCTTCGATCATTTTTTTCTCGGTCTTATAATACTTTCCAAGGAGCTGATAGCCGCCGCATACGGCCAGTACAACTCCATCATTCTCTACATAATCCTTAAAATCCTCTTGGATATCCTTTAAATGCCCGCAGACAAGCTCCTGTTCCCGGTCAGATCCTCCTCCTAAGAGGACGATATCTAATTTCGAAAAGTCGATCAGATCCCCGGAAAGGAATGGGATGACCTCAGCCTCCATTCCTCGCCATTTCAGACGCTTTAAAAAGCACTGGATATTCCCGCGGTCACCATATAGATTCAGAAGGTCGGGATATAAATGTCCTATTGTCAATTTCATGCCTGATTCCCTCCTTTTGATGCTTTTTCAAGTTCATTCAGCAGATGGTTGGTCCGGTACAGCCCGGAATAATTCACGATCACATACAGATTTCCCGTGCCGTTTTTCGTCCGGTCGAGGATGGTGGAGCGCATATCTGTCGTAGAATCACAGGGGATATCCTCATATTTGAGACGCAGCCCCATATCATGCCGCCGTGTACCGTTGGTCGTGATCGTTGCAGCCTGCGCGTCTGCGAGATATTGGAAATCCACATCCCAGAGCCAGGAGATATCTTCCCCATCCTGGTAAGTATCATTGATCTGGATGATGATATCCTTCGGTTTCTTGTCCTTGAGTACCAAAGAGATCTTCTGCTGGAAGCCGATCGGATTCTTTGCCAGGTGCAGCTGGACCCTTGCACCGTTGATGGTGAAAATATCCTCGCGGTTGTTTCCGTAATCAAAGGATTCGATCATCTCCTTGAAATGCTCCCTCTTTGCACCCAGTGCATTCAATGCTGCGTAAGCAGAGAGAGTGTTGTAAATATTATACGGTGTACGGGCGGTGGATCGGATCTGCATGCCGTTCATCCGGAAGGTATACAGCTCATCATGCAGCTCGATCTCTGTCGCCGTAAAGTCAGGCTCCGGGCGTTTTAAGCCACAGTTCGGGCAGTGATAGATCCCCAGCTGTCCATAGTGGAAAAAGTCATATTCCAGCTTTTTGCCGCAGGAACGGCAGAAAATACTTTCCCGGATCTCAGAGCGGGAAATATCATCAAAAATCTGTTCGCTGATGCCGTAAGTAACGAAAGGATTCTTACTCTCTGATGCCAGTGTATAAGATAAAACATCGTCACAGTTAATGATCAGCGTGGTATCCGGCACACTGGTCACACCGGTCTTTAGCTTTTGGAATGTGATATCCACCTCACCAAAACGGTCAAGCTGATCCCTGGATATATTGGTCAGCAGGGCGCAGTCAGGCTTTAACTGCGGAAGTACATTGACAGATGCGATCTCGTCCACCTCGATACACGCATAATCTGCATCCAGGCGGCAGTGCTTGTCCGTTGCAAGGACGAACGCAGAAATAATCCCGTTTAACATATTGGCTCCGGTCCTGTTAATGATCACCTTTTTTCCTTCTGCTTTCAAAGCCTGGTACAGAATGGCATTCGTGGTGGTCTTGCCGTTGGTTCCCATGGTAACGATTGTCTTCTCTCTGACCATTTCAGACATGGCAGAAAGAATCTTCGGGTCGATCCTGCGGGCAACATATCCGGGCAGGGTGACACCGCTTCCTCTATTCAGTTTTTTGATCAGATAACTTGTGCATTTAGCACATTTAATTGCAAATACAGTTCTTAATCTCATAATATCAATCCAACTTTATCCTTTTTTCTCAAATACCTGTATCATTATAATAGAAAAAGGAATAGAAAACAAGGAGTCTGAAGAAATTATAAAGATTTTGTTAAGGCCCTGGAATTTCGATATGAGTGTGTTAAAATAGAGAAATCAGAAAGTACAAGGAATTTCCTGGAAAGAGGTGTATGGATCAGGAAATTCCCATATGATAAAACTGGTAAATGGGGTGAAATTTATTACATGCAGAGAAAAAGCAGGCAGCAAGTGATCGAAGAGAAAAAGGACAGGAGGATACCGACGACCCGGTATCAGCCGGATTATAAGACAGGCTTAACAGGACAGCAGGTGCAGGAGCACAGACTTCACGGATGGACGAACCAGGCAGTGGACCCTCCGGCGAAGTCGACGAGGGAGATCATCCATGACAACGTGTTTACATACTTTAACTTGATATTTACCATTCTGGCTCTGCTGCTTTGTGTAGCAGGATCTTTCAGAGACCTGACCTTCCTGCCGGTCATTATTTTGAATACATTGATCGGTATCGTACAGGAGGTGCGGGCCAAGAAGGTATTAGATAATCTGACCATGCTCAATGCCCCGCATGCGACAGTGGTGCGGGATGGGGAGAAGACAGTCATTGATGCAGAAGAGCTGGTATTGGATGATATCGTCATCTTTAAGGCCGGGAATCAGGTCTGTGCGGATGCAGAGGTCTGTGCAGGAGAGGTGCAGGTGAATGAATCGCTTCTGACTGGCGAATCGGATGAGGTGACAAAGCATAAGGGCGACCAGCTGATGTCCGGGAGCTTTATTGTTTCAGGGAAGTGTCACGCCAGGCTGGACAAGGTCGGGATGGATTCCTATATCTCTAAGCTGACGATTGAGGCAAAGGAGATGCAGGAGGGCGAGCAGTCGGAGATGATCCGTTCTTTAGACAAGCTGGTCAAATGTGTGGGGATCGCTATCATTCCGATTGGTATTGTTCTGTTCGTGCAGGCGTTTTTCTTTCAGAATGAAGGGATCCGGTCCAGCATTACGTCTATGGTGGCGGCTGTCATTGGCATGATCCCGGAAGGACTTTATCTTTTAGCCAGCGTGGCGCTTGCAGTCAGTTCCGTGCGTCTGGCGCAGAAAAAGGTCCTGCTCCACGATATGAAATGTATCGAGACATTGGCCAGGGTGAATGTACTCTGTGTGGATAAGACAGGAACGATCACAGAGAATACGATGAAGGTCGAGGAGGTCATAACAGCCCCCGGATATGACGGCGAAAAGATGGAGCCGCTTGGTATGCTGATCGGTGATTTTGCGGCGGCTATGGATTCAGATAATATCACGATGGCAGCAGTAAAGGAGCATTTCCGGACGGCTTCAGGGAAAAAGCCTGTGAGCAGAACAGGCTTCTCATCCGCGACGAAATACAGCAGTGTGACCTTTGAGGAGGGCTCTTATGTTTTGGGAGCGCCGGAGTTTGTCTTGTTGGATCAGTTCGCAGAGTATGAGGAGGAGATCACGGGATATGCCTCAAGAGGTGCCCGTGTCCTTGTATTCGGGTCCTATGATGATGAGATTGACGGTAAAGCATTGACAAAGCCGGTCACACCGCTTGGATATATCCTTCTTGCCAACCCGATCAGAAAGGAAGCAAAAGAGACCTTTACTTATTTTAAAGAACAGGGAGTGGAGGTCAAAGTCATTTCCGGGGATAATCCGGTAACGGTCTCTGAGGT
Organism: Faecalicatena sp.; assembly: GCF_058819085.1. Taxonomy (NCBI): domain Bacteria; kingdom Bacillati; phylum Bacillota; class Clostridia; order Lachnospirales; family Lachnospiraceae; genus Faecalicatena; species Faecalicatena sp. Next base: position 17,446 of record NZ_JBZUUL010000049.1, on the reverse strand, counting down.
GGCGAAAAAGGCAGGGATCGCCAATGCGGAGAATTATGTAGATGCCTCCACATTGAAGACGCAGGAGGAGCTTCGTAAAGCAGTCCTTGAAAATACTGTATTCGGCCGCGTGACCCCGAACCAGAAGCGGCAGTTTGTCCAGATTTTAAAGGAGGAGGGGAAAACAGTAGCCATGACCGGGGATGGTGTCAATGATGTCCTGGCCCTGAAAGATGCGGACTGCAGTATCGCCATGGCATCGGGCAGCGAGGCCGCAGCCCAGGCATCCCAGCTTGTTCTTTTGGAATCGGATTTTTCCTGTATGCCTCAGGTTGTATTGGAAGGCAGAAGGGTGGTAAATAATATCCAGCGCTCAGCCAGCCTGTTTCTGGTGAAGAATATTTTCTCCTTCCTCTTGTCCTTGTTCTCAGTTGTGTTTATGGTAACCTATCCGCTGGAGCCGTCACAGGTATCCCTGATCAGTATGTTTACGATCGGTGTGCCGGCGTTCTTCCTGGCACTGGAGCCGAATAAGAATATCATCAAGGGACATTTCCTGACCAATGTATTCTTAAAGGCGCTGCCGGCCGCTCTGACAGATGTTCTTGCGGTCGGTGCCCTGGTCGTATTCGGACAGACCTTCGGCGTGAATCCGACGGATATCTCTACCGCTGCGACCATGCTTTTGGCGATCGTAGGATTTATGATCCTGTATAAGATCAGTGCGCCGATGAACATATTGAGGACGGCTGTGGTAGGCGGGTGTATCGCCGGGCTTTTATTCTGCAGTATTTTCCTGCACCAGTTGTTCGCGATCACCTCAATGTCCACAAAATGCATCATGCTTTTTGTTGTTTTCTCTATTGCGACAGAGCCTGTCCTGCGTTATCTGACGGCATTGGTTGGAAAGCTCAGGCTGTATTATCTGCGTCTGCCCGGCCGGATCGTGGAAGTTGAGGGATAGAATTGCATCGAAAAGGTATGAAATGCGAAGAAAAGAGCCTGGAACATATGCAGATAACATATGTTTCAGGCTCTTTTTATGATTGGATCGCGTAGTTGAGCAGTTTTTTCAGGTTATTGTGAAATTGTCTGCTCTGTGCTTTTAGACGCATTTTTTCGGCACTGCTTTTGGTCCGCTCGATATGAGCGTCATATTTTGCAAAAAGTGTACGGTAATCCATGTTTTGTTTCTGCCCCCAGCGGACTAAGATCCAATTCATTGCATCCGGTGTCCAATAGGTCATAGGGATCTCAGCCATCTTTAAGGTCGTGATATATTGGATCGCCTTGAGGGAGAGGGCATTTAGCTGCTCTGTTATGTTCTCGTCATTGTGGTTTGGTTTTCCAAGCCTCTTAAAGATCTTAAGGGGCAGTCCTTCCCGCTTAGAAGTAGATTCCATGAGACTGCTGCTTTTGCTTACGATCTCGTTTAGCTTGCAGGCGGCATTCCAATAGGTGACAAAGGATGTGGATTTTTCACTTCCAGGTTCCGGGCCCACCGTATAGGTGCGAAATACACGGTTTGAACCGCCGGACAGCTTTGAATTATATTTTTTACGCTTGTCCGGGTTGGAAAGTATCCGGTATGCTTCCAGTATTTCCTGCATGTAGGCAGTGGTGTCTATGTTATTATGAACGTTGGCATCAGGATGGTATACTTTTGCCAAAGCATTTTTTGCATTTGTGATCTCTTCAAGGGTCGCTTCTCTGGATACGCCGAGAATATCATAATATGTACGGGTTCCCATCGTTTCCTCCTTATTCATTTCCATTATTTATTCTTCCCACGTTTTATATTACGATATGGAAGAGGAAAAATCAAGAAATTATATGCGGACATAAAAAAGAAATGTCGGAGAGAGATCCATCCGACATTTTGGGTATTTTCCTATCCCTGGAACATATTTTCCACGTAGTCTCTCATTTCTTCTCTGCTGTGCTTCTCCTTTGCCCCGTTGATCACCTTTTCCTGCTCTGCTTTCGAAAGATGGGAAAAATGGTTCAGTGCATCGGAATGCTGGGCGAGTGCCATTGTAAAGCCAATAGGAAGTTCTTCATTATCGATCATCTTAACCGCTCCTTTTTTCTTTATGTTAAAGTTGATAAAAATGCCGGATGCTTTCGGGGAGATCCGGTATTTCTTCCGGCTGTGCCTTAGTTAGTATGCACGGATTTTTTCGTATTATACCTGTTTTTTGAGTATGAAAAATGATATACTTTAATTCAGAGCGCAGCCGAAAAAGCCTGTCAGGGTAAGAGCTGCGGATGTCTTATGGACATGTTGATATTTTCGTATTATTTGCAGACAGAGAGGAAAGAGAAGATGCAGTATACAGCACCACACTACTACAGCCGGTTCGCATGTATCGCAGGGGAATGTCCGGATACCTGCTGTGCGGGATGGCAGATCGCCATTGATCAGAAGTCGTTAAAGGCATATAAGAAGCAGAAAGGAATGATCGGCAGCCGGCTTCATAATGAAATAGATTGGAAGGAGGAGGTGTTCAGGCAGTATGACGGACGCTGCGCCTTTTTGAACGAAGAAAACCTGTGTGACCTCTATTTAGAGGGGGGCAGCAGGATGTTCTGCCGGACCTGCAGGATGTATCCGCGGCACATCGAGGAATATGAGGGGCTCAAAGAGATTTCCCTGTCCCTGTCCTGCCCGGCTGCGGCAGAGCTGATCCTGGGATGTGAGGAGCCGGTCAGGTTTCTTACGAAGGAGGCAGAAGACGGTAAGGAAGAGGAATATGTAGATTTTGACTACCTTTTGTTTACAAAGCTGGAGGATTCCAGAGATCTGATCTTTCAGATCCTTAAGGACCGTAAGATCAGGATAGAGGTACGCATGGCTATGGTACTGGCGCTTGCGCACGACCTGCAGCAGCGGATCGATAAGAATGCATTATTTGAAGCAGACAGTCTTTTGGAAAGGTATCAAAAAGAAGGGGCAGCGGCATGGTTTGAAGAACGGCTTCGTGATTGTGTTAAAGACGGGGAGAAGGAAGAGAAAAGAGTAGAAGCGCTGAAAGAAGCCTTTTCGCTTTTGGACGGCCTGGAAGTTTTGAGAAAGGACTGGGGGGAATATTTGTCTGAGATCAGGAGGACCTTGTTTACAGACCCCTTGGCTAAGCAGTGGGAGATGCCGGAGGGCTTTGATGTGAAATGGGAGCAGCTGATGGTCTATTTTGTGTATACATATTTCTGCGGGGCGGTCTACGATGGGAAGGCCTATGGAAAGATGAAGTTTGCTCTGATGGGAACCCTTTTGATCCGGGAGATGACAAGGGCCTTATGGGTCCAAAATGGCAGGAAGAAAGAGGAGAAGGAAGCTCTTTTTCAAGATCTTCTAACGGCAGCCCGCCGTTATGCCAGGGAGATTGAGCACTCGGATCTGAATAAAAATACAGTAGAACAACGTCTCGAAGAAGAACAACGGTTCGGGATCGATACTTTTTTGCGGATCCTTTCATAAGCTGCAGGCAGGATACTGCTGTACTTATAAAGTGGTTTTAAAGGCAGAAGGAGGAAAGGGGTATGAAGGCAGTTGTTTATAAAGGAAATGGGAGGATCTCGCTGGAAGAGCGTCCGGTCCCGGAGATTCAAAAGGATACGGATGCTATCGTAAAGGTGACATTGACTACGATCTGTTCCAGTGATATCCATATCAAGCATGGGGCGGTTCCCCGGGCACGGACAGATACGGTTCTGGGACATGAATTTGTCGGGGAAGTCATCCGTGTCGGACACTCTGTCAGGAAGATCCGTCCGGGGAACAGAGTCGCCGTGAATGTGGAGACGTTTTGCGGAAAATGTTATTTCTGCAGAAGGGGATATGTCAATAATTGCACAGACAAATATGGCGGCTGGGCTTTGGGCTGCAGAATTGACGGAGGGCAGGCCGAATATGTCAGGATTCCTTTTGCGGATAACTGTCTGACAAAGATACCGGATACCGTGAGTGATGAGGCCGCACTTTTTACCGGAGATCTGCTTTCAACAGGATACTGGGCAGCTAAAATGGGAGACATCAAGCTGTCTGATACGGTTGCAGTGATCGGCGCCGGGCCGGCGGGGATCGCGGTGATGATGTGCGTCAGCCTGTATAATCCGTCCAAGATCATAGGGATCGATATTGATGATTCGAGGCTGGAGCTTTTAAAGAATAATCATATTGCAGATGTAACCTTAAACCCGTTAAAAGATAATGTAGAAGAGGTGATCCGGGATATGACCGATCAGCATGGTGCGGATTCCGTAATGGAGGTGGCAGGGACCAGGGAAAGCTTCGAGATGGCATGGAGGATCGCGAGGCCCAATGCCGTGGTCGGTGTGGTCGCTATGTATGAGGAGGATCAGATCCTGCCGCTGCCGGCAATGTATGGGAAAAACCTGACGTTTAAGACGGGCGGGGTAGATGCAGCCAACTGTGAGGATATCCTTCGTCTTATTGAGAACGGGAAGCTGGATACAAGCTGCATGATCACACACAGAACATCTCTGGACCATATTATGGAGGCTTATGATATTTTTGAGCATAAGAAGGACGGCGTGGTCAAATATGCGGTAACCGTGTGATCGGGGACGGGAAAGAGATGAAATACAAAAGATGATGTATATAAAGAGAGTGATGAGCTGCTTTTTGGCAGTGCTGTTTACTGCTGTTATAACATGGTACGGCTTCAAATCCGCTTCCGGGAAGGTCTTTGAGGAGGAGAGGGGGAAAAGCACGTCAGTAATTTCTCTGAACAATGTTGAGGAGAACGGAAGCAGCCCATATATTTTTGAAAAAAGTATAGAGGATGCGATCACAGATATCGAATTAAAAGAGCTTCCGCCCAGCTGCATCCTGGAGGTACCCCTTGTTTTACAGGAGCCGGAGCTTCCGACGGGATGTGAATCGGTGGCTTTGACCATGCTTCTTATGTATGAAGGATATGAGCTTGAGAAAACAACAGTCGCCGACGAATATCTTCCCTATAGCGCCAACGGAGATTTTTCGGAGGGGTATATCGGAGATCCCTATACTTATGAGGGGGCGGGATGCTTTCCGCCTTCTCTGGTGGAGGCTGCTGATCTTTTTCTGGAAGAACACCATTCTGCAAAGCGGGCAGTGAACCTGACAGGCAGAAGCTTAGAGGAGCTGTTTCATTATATCGCGGACGGTATTCCGGTTGCAGTCTGGGGAACTCAGTATATGACAGACACCTGGCTCTATGAAGAGGGATTTTCGGAGGGCGGGATAGAGTATCGCTGGTATGAAAATGAGCATTGTATCGTATTATCTGGATATGACCTGGAAAAAGGAATTCTTATGGTGAATGATTCCCTGGTAGGAGTGATAGAGAGAGATCTGAGAGGATTTGAAGAGCTGTATGATATGACTGGGCAGCTTGCAGTGGCGATTTTATGAGTTTTAGTTCTAATCAGGAACTCCTTTTACTATATTGGTAATAGACGATATAGCAGAGGGAGTTTTTTTATGAGATCAGTCCTGGCGTTACTATTGAGCGCATTACTATGTGTGCAGAATGTATATGCGATGCCGGCAAAAGAGTATATTGTCTATGAGGATACACAGGAGGAAGGCCCGGATACAAACGGGACTGCAGAAACAGAAGGGACAAAAGAGACAACAGGAACGGCAGATACAGAAGATACGAAGAAACAGGATACCGCCGGACCAGAGGTCAGCGCTCCTTCTGCTATTTTGATGGAGGCCTCGACTGGGGATGTGATCTATGAGAAGGATGCCGATACAGCACGGCCTCCGGCAAGTGTAACGAAGATCATGACCATGCTTTTGATCTTTGATGCGCTGTCGGAGGGGAAGATCAAGCTGGATGACCAGGTGGCGACCTCTGAATTTGCAGCTTCCATGGGCGGCTCGCAGGTGTTTCTGGAGCCCGGGGAGACACAGAGCGTTGATACCATGCTGAAATGCATTTCTGTTGCCAGTGCCAACGACGCCTGTGTGGCTATGGCGGAATACATATCCGGAACCGAAGAGGAATTTGTAAACCAGATGAACAAGCGGGCAGAGGGCCTGGGAATGAAAAATACACACTTCGTCAACTGCAATGGATTAGATACCGACGGACATGTGACAACGGCCAGAGATATCGCACTGATGTCCAGGGAAATGATCACGAAATATCCGCAGATCCACGATTATTGCATGATCTGGATGGAAAATATCACCCATACGACTAAAAAAGGCACCACAGAATTCGGTCTGACAAATACAAACAAGCTGGTTCGTCAGTATGAGTATGCGACCGGATTAAAGACGGGGTCTACCGGGCTTGCCAAATTCTGCGTATCTGCTACAGCGAAGAAAAATGATATCGAACTGATCGCAGTCATTATGGCGGCGGAGGATTCAAAGGCCAGATTCCGTGATGCCACATCGCTGTTAAACTATGGGTTTGGAAAATGTCAGCTCTATCGGGATGATAAGCCGGAAAAACTAAAGGATATTGAGGTGAAGGGCGGTGTACAGGACAAAGTGTCCTGTGAGTATGCGGGAACATTCCGATATCTGGATACTACAGGGGCCAATCTGACAGGCATTACAAAGAAATTAAAGATGAAAAAAAGCCTTGAGGCGCCTGTGAAGAAGGGGACAGTTGTCGGAAGCCTGGTCTATGAGATGAACGGAAAGGAGATCGGAAAGCTTGACATTATTGCTACGAAAAGTATAAAGAAAGCAGGCTTTGCAGATTATCTGAAAAAGGTCCTGAGCAGATTCAGGACATAAGCTTTCCGCTTTAGAAGAGAACAGCCGCTGTATACCTCATGTTATGGAAGAGGGGAGCAGCGGCTTTCCCATAAAACAAAGGATTGTACAATAATGACGAATGTCTTATAATTGAAAAGAAGCATAAATCTACTGCAAAATGATTTAAAAAGATTCTATATGCAGATACAATACATATTTGCATGCAAGAATACTTGTATACAATAAGGAGGCTGAATATGGATTTTGCAAAAATGATCGATCATACAATATTAAAACCAGATGCAACAAAGGAGGAAGTGAAGAAGCTCTGTGAGGAAGCGGCAGAATACGGCTTCTGTTCCGTATGTGTGAACTCCAGCTTTGTGTATTATTGTGCACAGCAGTTAAAGGATACCGATGTGAAGGTCTGTACAGTAGTGGGATTTCCATTGGGGGCTATGTCTACGGATGGCAAGGTATCGGAAACGGTGGCCGCCATCGAGGATGGGGCAGAGGAGATCGATATGGTGGTCCATGTCGGTATGATCAAAAGCCGGGACTGGGACTATGTCAAACAGGATGTTGCCTCTGTTGTAGAAGCAGCAGGCGGCAGGGCGGTTGTCAAGGTGATACTGGAGACATGCCTTTTGACAGAAGAAGAGATCGTGACTGCGTGTCAGATCTGCAAAGAGGCAGGTGCAGCTTTTGTAAAGACATCAACAGGATTTTCCACAGGAGGAGCTTCTGTCAAGGATGTTGCCCTGATGCGAAAAACAGTGGGGCTTGTCATGGGAGTGAAGGCCTCCGGCGGGATTAGGACCCTGGATAAGGCAAAAGCCATGGTGGCAGCAGGGGCAGACCGGCTGGGGACAAGTTCCGGTGTGGTGATCGTGAGGGCGCAGAGAGAAGAACAGATGGCAGGAAAATGTCATGATTAAAGCGCTTCTTATTTTAATGGCTGTCGGCCTGCTGATTCTGGGGATTGTTATTGCGGAGGGAAGAAGAGAGCTTAAGTTTTTCAGGATGAGGAGATACCGGCTGCGGGTTCCTAAATTTCAAGCCTTGGATTCTCCAAAAAGAGTGATCCTGCTCGCAGATCTACATAATAAGGTCTATGGAAAAGAAAATGAGGAGCTTGTGGAGGCTGTGCGCAGGGAAAAACCAGACATGATCCTGGTGGCAGGAGATATGCTTGTGGGTAAGGAAAAGATGCATTATGAAGAGGCAGTACAGTTTCTGATACAGCTTCCCCGGATCGCACCTGTCTACTACAGCCTGGGAAATCATGAACAGCGTTTAAAAGAATATCCGGAGAAATATGGGGCCGGTATTTTTAAAAAATACAAGGATACCTTAACAAAGGCGGGGATACGCTTCCTGGAAAATGAGGGGGCCGACTGTATGCTGGACAGGCTTGCTGTGCGCATTACCGGGCTTACCCTTCCTATGGCTGTTTACGAGAAGTTTAAGAAGCATACGGTAACATCTGAAGATATCAGCCGGTGTCTTGGGAGCGCAGACCGGGAAAAATATCAGATCCTGTTGGCCCATAATCCGGTTTATTTTCCGGCTTATAAGGAGTGGGGAGCGGATCTGACTGTATCCGGGCATCTGCATGGCGGAATTATACGCCTGCCTGTCTTAGGGGGTGTGATCACGCCCCAGTTCGCCTTTTTTCCCAAATATTCAGGGGAGATGACCGTGGAAGGAGATCAGGCGGTGGCAGTCAGCAGGGGGCTGGGGACACATACAGTCAATCTGCGTTTCTTGAATTACGCGGAAGTGGTTGTGATCGATCTGATGCCATTTGATATACCGTAAAAACTGCTTGTGCAATTGTTTGAATTCACGTATAATAGGAAACGGCGCGAATATTCACAGCGGAGAGTGAAAGAATGGGAATACCAGTAAAATTGGAAGTGTTTGAAGGGCCTCTGGACCTTCTTCTTCATTTAATAGATAAGAACAAAATTGACATCTATGACATACCGATCGTAGAGATCACAAATCAATATATGGATTATATCCGGGATATGCAGCAGGAGGATCTGAATATTATGAGCGAGTTTCTCGTCATGGCAGCGACCCTTCTGGACATCAAGTGCAGGATGCTGCTTCCCAAAGAGGTCAATGAGGACGGGGAAGAGGAGGATCCGCGTAAGGAGCTGGTGGAACAGCTCCTTCAATATAAAATGTACAAGTATATGGCGTACGAATTAAGAGACCGCCAGGTTGACGCGGATCAGGTGCTTTATAAGTTTCCTACGATCCCGGATGAGGTCCAGGAATATGTAACGCCTGTTGATATTGATGAGCTTTTGGACGGACTGACACTGACGAAGCTTAATAAAGTGTTTAAAGATGTCATGAGGCGGCAGGACGATAAGATCGATCCGGTCAGAAGTAAGTTCGGAAAGATTGAAAAGGAGGAAGTTCCCCTGCCTTTGAAGCTTACATATGTAGAGGAATATGCCAGGACACATAAGAGGTTCAGTTTCCGGCATCTCCTGGAGGAACAGAAGAGCAGGATGCATGTGGTGGTGACATTCCTTGCGATTCTGGAATTGATGAAAATGGGGACCATTCGGGTAGAACAGGAGGAAATATGCGGGGATATCATGATTGACTCGCTGATTTGAAAGGAATGGAAGAAGAGATGGAAATAGAAAAACTGCAGGGCGTCATTGAGGCGATACTCTTTACCATGGGTGATTCTGTGGAATTGAGTAAGATTGCAGCGGCTATAGAGCATGATGAAAAGACGACAAAGAAGATCATTCATAATATGATGGACCGTTATGAGGCAGAAAACAGAGGGATCCGTATCATTGAATTAGAAGATTCTTTTCAGATGTGTACCAAGAAGGAGACTTATGAATATCTGATCAGAGTTGCAAAACAGCCGAAGAAATATGTTCTTACGGATGTCCTTCTGGAGACCTTATCGATCATTGCCTATAAACAGCCGGTCACAAAGCTGGAGATCGAGAAGATCAGAGGAGTAAAATCAGACCATGCGGTCAATAAGCTTGTTGAATTCGGGCTTGCAGAAGAGGTGGGAAGAATGGATGCACCCGGAAGGCCTCTTTTATTCGGGACTACGGAGGAATTCCTGCGCAGGTTCAGTGTACAGTCTTTAGATGAGCTGCCTACCATCAACCCAGAACAGGTTGAGCGTTTTAAAGAAGAGGCAGAGGATGAGGCCCAGCTAAAGCTGGAGATTTAACCTGATCCAGAAGGCGGTGGAGGAGAGTTTGAATATCCGCTTTGATCCGGTAAAATAGTGAAAAGATGATCTGTCAGGTTCTAAGAGAAGTGATCCGCACATAAATACTTAATAACATAGTATGATGTGGAGTGCGTTGGTGTGAGGAAGGGACAGACAGAAAAATGGCAGGGGACAGTTGTTCCCCATAGAATAAGGAAGAAAATGATGGTAATTCTCCTGGTTTTCTGTATGATATCTACAGGAATTCCCGGCTGGCTGCAGCTTGTGATGAATGTGGAGGCAAAGGAAGAAGGAGAGCCTGGTAATCTATACGCCCAGTCGGCAGTTTTGATGGATGCAGACAGCGGGCGTATTTTATTTTCCAAAAATGGACAGACAGAACGGGCCAATGCGAGCACGACAAAGATCATGACCTGTATTCTGGCCCTGGAATATGGCGGACTGGATGACGTGGTGACAGCCAGTTCTTATGCGGCATCACAGCCAAAAGTACATTTGGGGGTGACTGCGGGGGAGACATTTCATCTCAGGGATCTTTTGTATTCCCTGATGCTGGAGTCCCACAATGACGCTGCGGTCATCATTGCAGAAAGCGTGGGAAAAAGCGTGGAGGGGTTTGCCGATATGATGAATGAAAAGGCAAAAGAAATTGGATGCATGTATACATATTTCATTACCCCCAATGGACTCGATGCAGCAGATGACAAGGGGGCTCATCACACGACAGCAGAAGACCTGGCAAGGATCATGAAATACTGTATTATGGATTCGCCTCAAAAAGAGATGTTCCTGGAGATCACACGGACTCCTAATTATCAGTTTACGGACTGCTCAGGGAAAAGAAGCTATTCCTGCACCAATCATAATGCATTTCTGCAAATGATGGATGGTGCTCTGTCTGGAAAGACAGGATTCACGGCAGATGCAGGATATTGTTATGTAGGAGCGCTTAAAAGAGACGACCGCACCTTTATTGTTGCTCTTCTTGCCTGCGGATGGCCTAATAACAAGACGTACAAATGGGCAGATACCAAAACATTGATGAAGTATGGGCTGGAGAATTATCAGTACCGCGATATCTGGCAGGAAGCAGATGTTGGAAGCATAAAAGTGGTCCAGGGGATTGATGATAAGCATCCCTTTGATACCACAACAGAGATCAGGCTTAAAGTAGCTGGTGATGATAAAGACTGGCGGATGCTTTTAAAGGAAGAGGAACAGGTCAAGGTGGTCTGGAAAGCGGAAAAAGTACTAGAGGCCCCTGTCACAAAGGGGCAGAAGTGTGGCGAGGTCCAGTACCTTTTAGACGGCAGCTTGTTAAGGTGCTATGATATTGTGACAACGAGAACGGTAAAAGCGAAAGATACAAAATGGTATATAGGAACAATTTTTGGACGGTATTTTTTGCAAATCCCAAAGAAAGATTAAAATACATCAAGGTAAATGATTAATAACGTCACTAGATAATGATTGATTCTTGTGTTACTATAGTAAAAGATAAAAAAAGACAATCAATTTGATAAAATATAAGGAGACGTTATTATGAAAAATTACCAGAAGTATGAAAGAACGTATTTTATGCCGCCTGAAGAATGCTATGACTGGGCGAAAAAGGATCATATCGAGACGCCGCCTGCATGGTGCAGCGTAGATTTGAGAGACGGCAACCAGGCACTGATCGAACCGATGAGCCTGGATGAAAAGATCGAGTTTTTCCAGCTTCTGCTTGATGTTGGATTCAAAGAGATCGAGGTTGGTTTTCCGGCAGCGTCCGAGACAGAATATCAATTCCTGCGTACACTTATCGAACAGAATATGATTCCTGATGATGTAACGATCCAAGTGTTAACGCAGGCAAGGGAGCATATCATAAGAAGGACCTTTGAGGCTGTGAAGGGTGCGCCGCATGCAGTTATACATGTATACAATTCCACTTCGGTGGCACAGCGGGAACAGGTTTTCAAGAAAAACAAAGAAGAGATTAAGAAAATTGCAATAGACGGAGCAAAATTATTAAAGAAGCTTGCAAAGGAGACAGAAGGAAACTTCACCTTCCAGTACAGTCCGGAAAGCTTTCAGGGGACAGAGGTTGATTATGCATTAGAGGTATGCAATGCGGTGCTTGAGGTATGGAAGCCTACGAAGAAGAACAAAGCAATCATTAACCTTCCGACCACTGTTGAGAATGCCATGCCGCATGTATTTGCAAGCCAGGTAGAATATTTTAACAGGCATCTCTACAGCCGTGAAAACGTCATTCTTTCCCTTCATCCGCATAACGACCGCGGGTCAGGAGTCAGCGATGCGGAGCTGGGGATCCTTGCAGGAGCAGACAGGATCGAAGGAACCTTATTCGGAAATGGTGAGCGTACGGGAAATGTGGATATCATTACGCTGGCTATGAATATGTTTTCGCAGGGCGTAGATCCTCATCTGGACTTTTCCAATATGAGCGATATCTGTGAGACATACGAAAGACTGACAAGGATGAAGGTATCTCCTCGCCAGCCATATGCCGGGGAGCTTGTGTTTACAGCATTTTCAGGATCCCATCAGGATGCTATCGCCAAGGGGATGGCATGGAGAGAAGAGAAGGAATGTGACATCTGGACGGTTCCTTATCTGCCGATCGATCCGAAGGATGTGGGAAGAAGGTACGATTCCGATGTGATCCGTATCAACAGCCAGTCAGGAAAAGGCGGTGTTAATTACATACTGAAACAAAGCTTTGGCATCAGTCTTCCGGAGAAGATGAAAGAAGAGGTGGGATACCTTGTAAAAGATGTTTCAGATAAAGCACATAAGGAATTGGATCCGGACTGGGTATACCATATTTTCGAAGACCATTACATCAATGCAAAAACAATCTTTACTGTTGATGAATGCCATTATAAGCAGGAAGACGGGATCGTGGCAGAGGCGACGATCCACCATGCGGGAAGCAGCCGTACGATCACAGGAGTCGGAAACGGACGTTTGGACGCGGTCAGCAATGCGATCAAACATTACTTTGATATCAGCTATGAGCTTGCCTTTTACGAGGAACATTCACTGACAAAAGGATCATCTTCCAAGGCAGTCGCATATGTGGGTGTGATCTGCAATAAGAAAAAATACTGGGGTGTCGGGATCGACGCAGATATTATCAAGGCCTCTGTAGAAGCACTCGTCGTAGCGGTAAATAAGATCGAGGAGATCAAGAATTCAGATACATGTAAGGACGAGAGATTGTTAGAGATCACGAATTATATTTATGCAAACTATAAAGATGTGACACTGGATGACCTTTCTGAGAAGTTCTTCCTCTCCAAACCGTATCTTTCCAAATACATCAAGGAAAAGTCGGGAATGACCTTCGGCGATATCTTAAAAACGGTAAGGATGAAGAAAGCAAGAGCGATGCTAAAGAGCAGTAATACAACGGTGGAGAGCATTGCAGAGTCGGTCGGATATCAGAATGTAGAGCATTTTAACAGGATATTCAAGAAGATGTATAATATGACTCCGGTACAGTTTAGAAATAAGAAATAGAGTAATAAGTAGTGGAATAGGGAATGAGAAATAAATAATAAGGATGCGGTTTTCTGGAATTGATTCCGGGAAGCCGCATTTTAAAGTTGCAGCTTACGATTTATAAGTATAGATTTATAAGTATAAAAAAGAGTATTGAGACGATTCCCAATACTCTTTTTATGTAGACCTTCTGATTATTTTTCGTTAGCAAGGTGATCAAGGTTCTTACTTGCAACCCAAAGGATAACACCTAATACGATTACAATAACACCAAGTCCGCCGTAGCCCATCCAGAAAGTAGTTGTCTTTAACCATGCATATAAGTATGGATATGTCAGGTTTGCAATAAATACAGCGATTGGCCAGAAACCTAACAGAAGTCCGAGTACCTTTGCAGGTGCGATCATTGTGATGAATGAGTTACCAAGTGGTGAGAAGATCATTTCACCAACTGACATTAACAGAGCAACAAGAACGATCCAGATCAAGGATGCCTGTCCGTCGCCTCTGATCAGGTCAGCAGCAACCATTGCAACGAATGCAAGACCAACTAACATCATACCAAGAGCAGTTTTCTTAAACATACTCATATCGCCCTTCGGACGCTTAGCCATCTTAGCCCAAACTACAGCGAGTACAGGTCCTAAGATGATACATGTCAGAGCATTGATAGAGTCGAACCAAGATGTCGGAACTGTGAAGCTTCCGATTACCCAGTTAGCGTGGTTCAGGAACGCATCTCCATCGCCGTGTCCGAAGTAGTAGTATACAGGCATGTAAGCCAGGTACCATACGAACCAGAATACAGCTGAGAACAGTGTTACTAATACGATAGCGAAGATACGCTTCTTGTCTCCACTTGAAAGAGGCTGGCTTTCTTCTGCTTTTTTCTTGTCTTTGTCAATAAACTGTCTCTGGTCATGCTTGAATGGTTTCTTACCAGCTTCTCCCAGAGCTTTCTGGTTAACCATGAACCAGATTGCATCTACAAACAGGAAGATTGCACAAAGCAGGAATACGAAGTTGAATCCTTTAGGTCCGATAAGAAGTACAACGAAAGTTGTTCCGATGAATGAACCAATATTAACAAATGAATACTGAATGGAGAATGCACTGTTCAATTCATCTTTGTCTTCGAATAACAGACCGTTAACACCTGAAAGGTTACCTTTGAATAAACCTGTTCCTACAGAAACAAGGATGATCATAACCCAAACAAGTGTCATGGAATGAGCCTGCCATGTACATAAGTAACCAAGACCCATTAAGATCATACCTGCGATAACACAGATTCTTGGGCTTAACCAGTAGTCAGCGATGTATCCACCAAACATAGGTGTGATGTATGTAGCTGCTACGAAGAAAGCTGAGATCTCTGCTGCGTAGGTATCTGTTAAACCTAATCCGCCGCCTGCTGCGTTTGTTGCGATCCAGATTGCAAGCATGTACTTCACAACATAGAATGCGCAACGCTCAAATGTGAAACCTAAGGCACATACATAAAAGCCAAATGGTCTCTTCTTTTTTGCTGTTTCCATAATAAAAACCCTCCAATTAGTTTTTTGATGTGTGCACTGTCCCGTGCCGGGGTGAGAATATTAATATATATTCTCGTTTACCTTTAGAAAAACCTCCTCCTTTGTGAAAATTTTCTCCATGAGGTGATTGTACCATAGTTTATAAAAAAGGACAAATAAAACTTTATATTTTATTAATAAATTTTTACAGGGATTTTATAACTATTTTCTTCCAATGCATCCTTATGGTGAAAAAAATGTAGAAATATCAGAAAACGTGCAGAAATATGTTGACAAAATGTGGGAATTATGACACTATAATAATAGGAATCGTTACTATTAATATTACGAAAGAGAGGAGTTTATATGCATCAGTTTACCGAAATCAGAATTCCGATTGAGCCTGATAATCCTTCTATAAGAAGACAGGAGGATCTATGTATTAAATGCGGACAGTGCAGAAGGGTCTGCGAGGAAGAAATCGGGGTCGGCAGGCTTTATTCTCTGAAAAGCACGCAAGATAAAGCAATCTGTATCCATTGTGGGCAGTGTGCGAACGTCTGTCCCGCGGGATCGATCACGGAGGTTTATGAATACCAAAAGGTGAGAGAAGCTGTGAAGGATCCGGAAAAGATTGTTATTTTCAGTACGTCTCCTTCTGTCAGAGTGGGACTGGGCGAAGAGTTCGGGATGCCGGCAGGAAGCTTTGTGGAAGGTGAGATGGTCGCTGCTTTGAGAAAGCTGGGTGCAGACTATGTTCTGGATACAAATTTTGCGGCGGATCTGACGATCATGGAGGAGGCCTCAGAGCTGGTAGAGAGGATCACCAAAGGGGAAAAACCTCTGCCGCAGTTTACGAGCTGCTGTCCCGGCTGGGTAAAATTTGTGGAAACCTTTTATCCGGAGGTGATGCCGCATATTTCCAGTGCAAAAAGTCCGATCGGCATGCAGGGACCAACGATCAAAACTTATTTTGCGAAGAACAAAGGAATCGCACCGGAAAAGATCGTGAATGTAGCAGTCACACCTTGTACGGCAAAGAAATTTGAGATCAGAAGAGATGAAATGAAGGATTCCGCTTCCTACTGGGGAGAGGAAAAGCTCCGGGATATGGATCATGTGATCACGACCAGGGAGCTGGCCCGCTGGATGCGCGAGGAAGGTCTCGAACTGGGGAACATAGGAAAGAGTGAATACGATGAGCTGATGGGAAAAGCGTCAGGAGCCGGCGTGATTTTTGGAAACACGGGCGGAGTGATGGAAGCGGCAGCCCGGACAGCGCATTTCCTCGTGACCGGAGAGAACCCGCCGGAAGATTATCTGAATCTGACACCGGTTCGCGGAATGGACGGGCTGAAAGAGGCACAAGTACAGATTGCAGATGTGAAGCTGAGACTGGCGGTCATTCATGGGGCAGAGAATGCAAGAGTATTCCTTGATAAATGGAAAGATGGGGAAGCTCCATATGATTTTATAGAAGTTATGGCCTGCAGAGGAGGATGTATCGGAGGCGGAGGACAGCCCAAGACAGAGGTCCCGATGACTGATGAAATTCGGAAAGCAAGGATTGCATCCTTGTATACAAAAGATTCTGAGATGCAGCTGCGCTATAGTCATGAGAACCCGGAGATTAAAAAGCTTTACCAGGAGTTCTATGAGGCTCCGTTGAGCGGCCTTGCAGAAAAAATGCTTCACACCTCATATAGGGACCGTTCAAAAGATCTTGGCCCGGAAGGTAAAATAAGTGTTATTAATATAGAAGAGACACAGAGTCAATATACAAAGGAAGAGGAGACAGGAAATATGAAGAAATGGAAATGTACAGTATGTGGTTATATTCATGAAGGCGAGAATGCGCCGCAGCAGTGCCCAATCTGTAAAGTACCTGCTGACAAGTTTGTAGAAATGGAAGCACCGGCAGCTTTGAAGACACCGGCGGCAGAAGCTGTGAGACCGAAGGATGCACCTGCACCGGGATCTAAGACAGAGAAAAACCTTATGGATGCATTTGCCGGAGAATCTATGGCGAGGAACAAGTATACATACTGGGCAGATGTGGCGAAAGAGAACGGTCTTGAGCAGATGGCGGCTATTTTCCTTGAGACAGCAGAGCAGGAAAGAGAGCATGCTAAGATGTGGTTCAGGGCATTCCATGGGATCAATGGTGTAGAGCAGAACCTGATCGATGCTGCTGCAGGGGAAAACGAAGAATGGACACAGATGTACAAACGCATGGCAGAAGAAGCCAGAGAAGAAGGATATGATGCTATTGCAGCGAAATTCGAACTGGTAGCGAAAGTGGAAGCTCAGCATGAAAAGAGGTATCTGCGTCTGCTCGAGAATTATAAGGCTGACAGGACCTTTGCAGGGGAAGCTCCTCTTGGATGGAAGTGCCGCAACTGTGGATATATTCATGAAGGTCCGGAGGCACCGGAGGTATGTCCTGTATGCATGTATATATCCACAGTTGCGGCACTTCCATCC